>JAUIEL010000884.1 GCA_030428825.1 bacterium | reverse complement strand
AGGACGAGGTCGTCGGCGTACCGGACAAACCCCGGGACCTTCAGCGTCCGCTTCACGTGGTGGTCGAGTCCGGCGAGGACGACGTGCGCGGCGAAGAGCTGGCTCGTCAACGCCCCGATCGGCAGCCCGATCCCCCGCGGCGGCCAGTCGTCGTCCATCCGCGCGTGGCGCCTCATCGCCGGGTCGTCGTGGAGGCCGACCCCCGAATCGAGGACCCGGTCGACGACGGCGAGGAACGGCCGGTCGCGGATCCGCCGCTCGAGGAGCGCGCGGACGATCGCCGGGTCGATGCTCGGGAAGTACGCCTTCACGTCGAGGGGGACGAAGAACCGGTGGCGACGGAGCAACGCGAGGAGCCGGAGGCGCGCCCGGTGCGTGCCGTACCCCGGCCGGCAGGCGAACGCGGTCTCGGAGAGGGACGGAAGGAAGAGCGGCTCCATCAGGGAGACGAGCGCGGTGTGGACGACACGATCCTCGACCGGCGCGCGGGCGATGACCCGCGGCTTCGGGTCGCGGATCGTCAGAAGCTCGAAGCCGCCGGGGCGCCAGACGCCGCGGATCAGCTCGTCCCGGAGCGACCGGACGACCGCCTCGCGGCGGAACCAGAGCCACGCCACGTCCGCCCGTCGGAGCTTCCCGCGCACCGTCGCGGCGACGGCCCGCTCGAGGTGGTCTCGGTCGACCAGCCGCGCGAACAGGCCGCCGCGGCGGTTCACCGGTCGGAGGGGGTGGCGGCCCCGGACGGTCCGGTCCGCGTCGACGAGCGACGAGACCGTAGTGGAACGGGGCCGCCGGGGTCGGGCGGCCGGAGCCGCCGCCGGAGCGAGACCTTCTCGGGGACGGAGCCGGCATCGGGCTCCGTCCGGGGGATCGGGGGGCGGGGGAGGGGAAGGAGACCCGGAAGCCGTTCCTGTGCCAGTCGTTCCCGGGGTGGTTCCCGTTCCGGTACGCGGAGCGCGTCCTGTCGGCGTCGTTCCACGCGTTCCCGCCGCGCTGGACACGGTTCGTGCCGCGGGGGCCTCGACTCCTTCTCGTTCGTCCGGGCCGTCATGTCGCGTCGCTCGGTCCCGCGGCCGGCGAGGCGTTCCGGCGGCGGCGAGCGGCCTGGAGCTGCCAGCCGCCGAGCATCCGGCCGACTTCGTCGATCGCATCGACGGCGTGGCGCGCCTGTCGCGCGGTCGCGCCACCGAGGTCCACGAGCAGGCGGACGCGAACGCGCAGCTCGACCAGCGTCCGGTCGGCCGCGCGCTGGGACGCCCTCCGCTCGGACGGAAAGGTCAGGGCGACCGACAGTGCGCCGAGCAGGTCGCGGCCGAGCAGGTCGCGGCCGAGCGCGGCCGTCTCGGAGGCGACGGTCCGCGCCTCGACCGCGGTGACGCCCTCGGCGTGGCGAGCGAGCCAGAGCGCCAGCGCGTGCGCCCGGACGTAGAGCGGCGCCCGGCGCCAGGTCACGTTCGGCTCCGCCGGCCGCTCAGCCCCTCCGCCCATCGAAGGAGGCCGGAGAGGGACGGCAGGAGTTCGCGCTCGATCCGGATCGCCCACGCGGCGCAGGGATCGACCAACGGATCCGCCGAGAGGACGAGCCGGGCGAGGCAGGTGCTGAACCGATCGCGCGCGTCGCGCAGGAGGCCGACCTTCTGCCCCGCTTCGTACGCGTACCGGCCGCGGGCGAGCGCGCAAAGTGCGTCCTCGAGGGCGTCGACCACCTCGTCGTCCTTCTCGTCCGGATCGCGCCGCATCGCGAACAGCAGCTCGCGCCCGACCCGGAAGACGTCGAGGTCGACGAGCGCCTTCATCTCGCGGCCGCGCCGGCCGTCGAGGCGGGACGGGAGGGCGGCGTCGACGACCCGGCGCGCCTCGTCCGCCCGCAGGAGCAGCGCCTCCCGCTGCTCTTCCGTCATCGGCAGCGCGTGACGGGGGATGCGCCAGCGGCCGCCGCGCTTGACGCCGCGGATCTCGCCGCGCCGGAGCTGCCCGCGCAGCGTCCGCGCCGGCCGGCGGAGCAGGGTCGCGGCCTCGGTCACGCTCAGTTCCATCGTCATGAGCTTCTCCCGAAGCTCCCCAGCGCCGAGGAGAGAGACCCGGCGGAGCGGCCGACGTGAACCGGAAAATGGCCGATTCGATGGCGTCGGTCA
>JAUIEL010000140.1 GCA_030428825.1 bacterium | reverse complement strand
ACCAGCGGCGCGTCGGCAGGGTCGCGGAGCGTCAGCGAGAGGTCGTTGTAGCCGGTCGCAGCGGGGACGAGGTCGAACTGGACGATCCCCGCATCGGAGCTGAGCTCGACCACCTCGTGCACGGGGTCACCCAGCGGGCCCGACCCGCGCGCGGCCGGAGGTGTGGAAGAGCTGCGCTCCGAGGATGCCGTCTCCGGGGAGCTGCCGATGACGACGCCCGTGGCGATCAGCACCGCGGCGAACACGGCGACCTCGGCGCGCACGACCCGCCCGAACGTCGAGGCTGTCGCCGCCGAACGTTCGTCGTGGTCATCCTCGAGACGCGGCAGCAGATGGCGACGATTGGCCCATCCCAGACAGACCAGGACGCCGACGAGGAGCACCTTGACGAGGATCGCCACGCCCCAACGTGTCGACCACAGGGCCTCGAGCCCCTGAGCAATCACGAGCGACATCACCACGCCGGCGAGCGCCACGACGACGACCGCCGAGATGGCGCGGGCCGACAGGTCGAGCGCACTGCGGCGTCGAGCGGTGTCGTCGGTGAAGCGCGACCATGCCGCGGCGAGCGCCACGACCCCACCCATCCACATCGCCCCGGCGGCGACGTGAGCGACATCGCTCGACACGACGAGCCAACGCGGCGATGCCGAGCGCGTGTGCCCTTCGGCGACGAGGCCGGCCACGACGAGCACCGCACCCGTCGCCCACCAGGCGACGGGCCGACGGCGCGACACCGCCAGCAGCACCAAGCCGTACACGCGCAGGCCGGATCCGCGCCCGACCGGACCCTCCGGACCGGCGGGGAGTCGAAACGACCCGGTCCGAGCTTCGCTCGGACCGGGTCGTTCTCGTTCGGAGAGGGGGTGTGAGCGAGCGGCTCGCGCGCGGGCGAGCCCCGGATTCACTCGGCGCCCGGCGCTCCGATGCGGAAGTACTTGAACCCCGCCTCGGCGAGCGTGTGCGGGTTGTAGAGGTTCCGGCCGTCGAAGATCACCGCGTTGTTCATCAGCCCCTTCATCTTCTCGAAGTCGGGGTTGCGGAACTCGTTCCACTCGGTGGCGACGAACAGGCCGTCGGTCCCCTTCAGCGTCTCGTACGCGTGGCCGAAGTACTCGACCTTGTCGCCCATCACCCGCCGCGTCGTCTCGATCGCCTCGGGGTCGTGGACCCGGACCTTGGCGCCCGCGTCGAGGAGCTCCTGGATCAGGACGAGCGCCGACGCCTCGCGGACGTCGTCGGTCTTCGCCTTGAACGCGAGACCCCAGACCGCGAACGACTTCCCGGCGAGGTCGCCGTCGAAGAACGACTGCGCCTTCTTGAACAGGACGCGCTTCTGCTCGTTGTTGACCGCCTCGACGGCGTTCATGATCTGGAAGGTGTAGCCGTGCTCCTCCGCCGTCTTGACGATGGCGCGCGAGTCCTTCGGGAAGCACGAGCCGCCGTAGCCGGCGCCGGGGAACAGGAACGGCATGCCGATCCGGGAGTCCGTGCCGATGCCGACCCGGACCTTGGTGACGTCCGCGCCGACGCGCTCGCAGATGTTCGCGATCTCGTTCATGAACGAGATCCGGGTGGCGAGCATCGCGTTCGCCGCGTACTTCGTCAGCTCCGCCGACGCCACGTCCATGATGATGATCGGGTTGCCGCTCCGCACGAACGGCGAGTAGAGCTCCTTCATGATCTCCGCGACCCGCGGGTCGTCGGTGCCGATGACGACGCGGTCCGGCTTCATGAAGTCGTCGATCGCCGCCCCCTCCTTCAGGAACTCGGGGTTCGACACGACGTTGAACGGGTGGGACGTCTCGGCGGAGATCGCCTGCGCGACCTTCCGCGCGGTCCCGACGGGGACGGTGCTCTTGTCGACGATGATCTTGTAGCCGTTCATCGCCCGGCCGACCGACGCCGCGGCGCCGAGGACGTGCTTCAAGTCGGCCGAGCCGTCCTCGTCGGGGGGCGTGCCGACGGCGATGAAGACGACCAGCGAGTCCTTGACGGCCTGGTCGATGTCCGTGGTGAAGAAGAGGCGCTCCTCCTCCACGTTCTTCAGGACCATCTCCTCCAGTCCGGGCTCGTAGATCGGGATCTTCCCGTCGTTGAGCGCCGCGACCTTCGCCTCGTCGACGTCGACGCAGGTGACGGTGTTCCCGCTCTCGGCGAAGCACGTGCCGGCCACGAGGCCGACGTAACCCGTTCCGACGACAGCGATCTTCATGGTGGGGCCTCCCAGTCGCGACCTTCGGTCTCTTCTCGTCGAGACGAATCGGACCACTGTAGGGCGGGTCCGGCAAAGGTCAAGAAAACGACGTCCAACCCGTGGAATCAGGCCCGCGGCGACGCCGGACGGCCCCGAAGATCGGCGTCGAGGCGGTGGAGGAAGGCGGAGACGTCCGTCACCACCCCCAGCGCGTGCGCCGAGCCCCGATCGAGCAGCTTGGTCAGGACGCCCTGATGGATGTCGACGCAGACGATCGTGACGTCCGACGGCGTCATGTTCCCGACGCCGATCCCGTGGAGCATCGAGGCGAGGACCAGCACGAGGCCGGCCCCCTTCAGCTGCCTCGCGTACGCCGCCTGGGCCCGGAAGAGGTCCATCTCGGTGTCCGGCAGCGGACCGTCGTCCCGGATCGAGCCCGCGAGCACGAACGGCACGCCCGCGCGCACGCACTCGTGGAAGATCCCGCGCTCGAGGGACCCGTCCCGGACCGCCTTCGCGATCGAACCGGATCGTCGGATCGAGTTGATCGCGCGGAGGTGATGCATGTGCCCCTCCCGCACCGGGACCCCCTTCGCGACGTCGACGCCGAGCGAGGTGCCGAACATCGCCAGCTCGATGTCGTGGACGGCGAGGGCGTTCCCGGTCAGGACCGCGTCGATCCAGCCGCGCCGCACCAGGCTCGCGAGCATCCCCGCGCCGCCGGTGTGGACGACGACGGGCCCCGGAACCGCGACCACCCGGCGGCCGAGGCGCTTCACCTCCCGGACCATCCGGGCGACCTCCCGCGCCTTCACCGCGACCGCCCGCTCGGACGACGCCTCGGACCTCATGAACGAGAACGACTCGACCTTCCGGGTCTCCATCGGCGGTTCGGCCAGCACCCCGTCGACCCCGCAGACCACCCGGTCCCCGCGCCGGAGGTCGCGGATCAGGACGCACCGCGCCGCGCGCTCGGTCACCACGAGGACGGCGTCCATGCGCTGCCCCCGGACGTCGAGCCGCCGCCCGCGATGCCGCACCTTCGTCGGATGGTGCGTGCTGGCGTAGAAGCCGTCCGGGGCGACGCCGTTCTTCGTCACCCGCTCGAGCCGGACGTCGTGCTCCTCGGGGAGCCGGAACCCGATCGCGACGAGGTTGTCGAGGACCCGCCGGAGCTTCTCCCCCTCCGCCCGCACGTCGAGCTGGACGGTCGAGAAGTCGGTCTTCGTCCGCCCGACGTCGAATCGGAGGATCTCGTACGTCCCTCCCGCCTCCAGGATCACCCCGAAGGCGCGGGAGAGGATGCCGGTGTCGATCAGATGCCCGTGGGCGGAGACGGTCGCGTGGTCCATGGTGAGGGGAGCGTAGCGAACGGGGAGAGTCTCGGCGCGGGCGCGCGATCGGGCGAGGGAAGGAGGTGCGGTCCGCGCGATCGGGTCCGTGATCCTCGCCGACCCGTCCGGACCCCGGCTCCCGGTTCTGGTACAACCCCCGACTCCCCTCCTCTCCGGAGCCGCCGATGTCCGACGTCGTCCGCCACGGACCGTACCCCGAGCTGACCTGGCCCGCCGTCCTCGTCGGTTGGCTGCTCGGGTCGATCATCGCCGTGTCGATCGGCTACGCCGCGTTGATCCTCGGCTTCTCCATCGAGGGGTCCGAGCTCGCCGCGATCCTCGGCTGGGGCATCCTGCGCGGGCTGATGCGCCGGACGAGCATCGTCGAGAACAACATCAACCAGTCGATCGCGTCGGCGGTGAACGCCGCGTCGTCCGGGATGATGTTCTCCGTCCCGGCGCTGTTCATCCTCTCCGACGAGTACAAGAACGTCACCGAGTTCAACCGCGTCCTGATGGTCCTCTGCTGCGTGACCGGGGCGGTGATCGGGCTGTCGTTCGTCATCCCGCTCCGGAAGCAGATGATCGACTTCAACCGGCTCGCGTACCCCGGCGGGATCGCGACGGCGGCGATCCTGAAGTCGCCGGGGGCCGGGATGCGGAAGGCGATGCTGATGCTCGGCGCCGCCGCCGTGTCGGGCCTCGCGTACTTCTGGGTGCTCCGGTACTCCGGGGAGGCCTCGGCCTTCGTCCACCACGAGGAGTTCCACCTCGGCGACGCCCTCGGCTGGCCCTCGTACCTGAACGTCACCTTCTACCTGTCGGTCATGACGATCGGCGTCGGGTTCCTCTCCGGCCGCGGCGGGCTCTGGTTCGGCGCCGGCGGCTTCCTCTGCTACTGGTTCCTCGCCCCGCTCCTGGCGAAGTTCGCCACCGCCCCCGAGATGATCGCGTTGATCCACGGCGAGGAGGGCGGCCCGGGCCCGCTGCGCGGCACCCTCTTCCGACCGGCCGGCATCGGGATGCTCATCGGCGCCGCGGTCGGCTCGATCGTCTTCGCGGCCCCGATGATCAAGAGCGCGATCCAGTCGATGCAGCAGGCCGCGAAGGACACCGGAGGGAGCGACCGGCGCGGGCTCCGGGACGAGATGCCGATCCGCCTGCTCTACGTCGGCGTCGTCGCCGGCTCCGCCGTCCTGGTCGGCCTCTGCCTCTTCACCGTCCCGGACATGACGCTCGGGACCGCGGTGATGATGGCGGTGCTCGGCGTCCTCTGGGTCTGGGTCGCCGGCGTCATCGTGTCGGAGTGCGTCGGCCGGACGAACTGGTCGCCCCTCTCGGGGATGACGCTCATCGCCGTCACCATCCTGACCGTGATGGCGTCGGGCCTCGGCGACACCCAGCAGATCGTCGCCTCGGTGATGATGGGCGCCGCGATCTGCGTCGCCATCTCCCAGGCGAGCGACATGATGCTCGACCTGAAGGCCGGGTACCTCGTCGGCGCGCGACCGAAGATGCAGGCGTACGGCCAGTACCTCGGGACGTGGCTCGGCCCGATCATCGTGATCGCCCTGATCCTCCTGCTCCACGAGGCGTACGGGCTCGGCTCCGAGAAGCTGCCGGCGCCGCAGGGGCAGGCGCTCGCGTCGATGATCCACGGGATCGTCGGCGGCGACGTCCCGACCTACCGGTACGGCGCGGGCGCGGGGCTCGGCCTGCTGTTCGCCCTCTCCGGGTTCGGCGGGATCGGCGTCCTGGTCGGCCTCGGCTTCTACATGCCGTTCGCGATCGTCCTGACCTACACGATCGGCAACTTCGTCCGGATGGGCGCCGACCGCTGGAAGGGACGCTCGTGGGTCGAGAACACCGGCATCCCGATCGCCGCCGGCCTGATCGTGGGCGAGGCGCTGGTCGGGGTCGGGAACGCGATGGTCAAGGTGTTCGGCGCGGGAGGTGGCGCGTGACTCCGAAGCACTTCGGTTCGATCCTGCTCGCCGCCGGGTTCCTCGCCGGGGCGTACGTGACGGTGGCCCGGGTCGACTCGATCGACTGGACGCAGTACGCGGTCTGCGCCGGGCTGATGCTCGGCGGCCTGGTGCTGGTCCGGACGGGCGGAGCGGACGGCGAGGCCGAGCACGCGGTCCACGACGAGAACCTCTCGGTGCTCGACCAGGCGCTCGAACGCCTGATCGGAAGGGTCGGCGGGTTCGCCGCCATCGACGCGGACCGCGAGCTGCTCGGCCTCCACCGGAGGATCGACGACGAGCTGATGGAGGACCTCGGCACGTTCGTCGACGCCCGCGAGAGCATGATCCCACGCCTCGGCATGCAGACGTACGCGAACGTCATGTCCCCGTTCGCCACCGCGGAGCGGCTCCTGAACCGCGCCTGGTCCGCGTCGGCCGACGGCTACGTCGACGAGGTGCGGACTTGCGTCCGGGACGCGCTCGCGGAGCTCGAGCAGTCGCGCGCCGTCCTCTCCGCGGCGCGAAGTTGAACTCGAGCCGAACGATCCCTTCGCCGGACGACCGGGGACTGGATCGAGCCGCCCCCGGCAGTCTACGATCCCGACTTCTCCCGATCCGGAGCAGCCCATGACCCAGAACGGCACCCTCATCGACAGCGTCTACCGCCAGTTCGACGCCGCGTCGGCGGCGATCCGGCTCCCCGAGGACCTGCGTCGCCACATCCGCGAATGCAACGCCGTCGTCGAGTTCCGCTTCCCCGTGCGCGTCGGGAAGCGGATCGAGATGTACACGGGGTGGCGCGCGGAACACTCGCACCACCGCAAGCCGACCAAGGGCGGGATCCGCTACTCCGAGCACGTCGACGCCGACGAGGTCCGCGCCCTCGCCGCGCTGATGTCGTTCAAGTGCGCCCTCGTGAACGTCCCGTTCGGCGGGAGCAAGGGCGCGGTTCGGGTGAACCCGTACAAGACTCCGGTCGACGTGCTCGAGCGGATCACGCGCCGCTACACGGCGGAGCTGTTCAACAAGCGGTTCATCGGCCCCGGCATCAACGTCCCCGCCCCCGACATGGGGACCGGCGAGCGCGAGATGGCCTGGATGTCCGACACGTACGACGCGATGAGCCAGAGCGACCTGAACAGCTTCGCGTGCGTCACCGGCAAGCCGGTCAGCCAGGGCGGGATCGCCGGGCGGACCGAGGCGACCGGCCGCGGCGTCTTCTACGGCACGCGCGAGGCGATGAGCCGCGAAGAGGACATGAAGAAGCTGAAGCTCACGCCGGGGACGGAGGGGAAGACCGTCGTCGTGCAGGGGTACGGCAACGTCGGACGCCACGCCGCGCAGATCTTCCGGAAGGAGGGCGGGGCGAAGGTCGTCGCGATCGGCGAGTGGAACGGCTTCATCGTCAATCGAGACGGCATCGACCTCGACGCGCTCGAGAAGCACCGCGCGAAGGGGAAGTCGATCCTCGACTTCAAGGGGGCGAAGGCGCACACGAAGGACCCGAGCAAGGTGCTCGAGGTGCCGTGCGACGTCCTGATCCCGGCCGCGCTCGAGAACCAGATCACGACGAAGAACGCGCGGAAGCTGAAGTGCAAGCTGATCGCCGAGGGGGCGAACGGTCCGACGACGCCCGACGCCGAGGCGATCCTGCTGAAGCGCGGCATCCTCGTCCTGCCGGACATCTACCTGAACGCCGGCGGCGTCACCGTCAGCTACTTCGAGTGGACGAAGAACATCGGCCACATCCGCTTCGGGCGGATGGGGAAGCGCCTGGAGGCGGGACGCGAGCACCGGATCGTCCAGGCGGTCGAGAAGGCGACCGGCAAGACGATCGACGAGACCGACCGCGCCCACTTCGGGAAGGGGTCGGACGAGATCGACATCGTCCGGTCGGGGCTCGAGGGGACGATGATCGAGGCGTACGGCGAGATGCGGGAGGCGCTCCGGCGCTCGAAGCGGATCCAGGACCTTCGGACCGCCGCGTTCGCGGTGGCGATCAAGAAGATCGCCTCGTCGTACGACTCGCTCGGCATCTTCCCGTGAGCGACGCCGCCCCCGGCCCTCGCACGGCGGTCGTCACCGGCGCCGCGAGCGGCATCGGCGCGGCGACCCTCGCCCGGTTCCGGGCGGCGGGCTGGACCGCCTGGGGGCTCGACCTCGCGACGCCGGACGGGGACGACGCCGACCCGTGCTTCGCGACGGTCGACGTCACCGACCGGCCCGCCCTCGAGGCCGCCTTCGGGCGCGCCGCGGAGGCGACGGGCCGGCTCGAGGCGGTCGTCGCCTGCGCGGGGATCAACCGGGACGGCGTCCTCTGGAAGCTGTCGGAGGAGGACTGGCGGCAGGTCCTCGCCGTGAACCTCGACGGCTCGTTCCACGCGATCGCCGCCGCCCTCCCCCACCAGCGCCCGCACGGCCGGGGCGCGATCGTCCTCGTGACGTCGATCAACGGCGAGCGCGGCGAGTTCGGCCAGAAGAACTACGCGGCGAGCAAGGCGGGCGTGATCGGCCTGACGAAGAGCGCGGCGCGCGAGGTCGGTCGGTTCGGGATCCGCGTGAACGCCGTCTCGCCCGGCTACATCGACACGCCGATGACCCGGCCGCTCCCGACCGAGATCGTCGACGAGGCGACCCGCGCGTCCCTCCTCGGCCGCATCGGAGAACCCGACGAGGTCGCCGCCGCGATCACCTGGCTCTGCTCGGACGACGCGTCGTACGTGACCGGCCAGGTCCTCCGCGTCGACGGCGGCCAACACCTGTGACCGCGGCGACGCCCGCGACCGGAGCCCCCGCCATGCCGACGATCCGTCGCGACGACACCGAGGTCGAGCTCGCGCCCGGGGAGACCGTCCTCGACGGCCTGCTTCGGGCGGGCGCACATCCGCTCTACTCGTGCCGGGTCGGCGCCTGCTTCACCTGCCTCAGCCGCGTCGTCGAGGGGACCCCGCCCGAGGACGCCCAGGAGCCCCTGAGCGACGCCGAGCGCGCCCGAGGGCTCTTCCTTCCTTGCATCGCCGTGCCGGACGGGGACCTGGTGGTCGGCGACGCGTCGTAGCGCGCCGCGACCCTCCGGCCGTCAGCTCGGGCGGACGCGGTAGATGACCCCCCGCACCTTCCCCTCGCTCAGGACCTTCTGCCCGCAGCAGACGTAGAGGTTCCCCGCGTCGTCGAAGCAGATGTTGCCGGACTTGTTCGCCCCCACGAGCTCGTCCAGGTCGACGTACGGCGTGTAGGCGACGTTCTTGGCGTCGTACGGGTGGTCCGGATCGGGAGTGAACCGGTAGATGGCCCCGTCGTAGCCGGGAGAGACGTAGAGGCGCCCCTGCGCGTCGAACGCCATGTCGTAGATGTTGGCGCTGCCGCCCCCCCGCTCGGGGTCGTGCTCGGGGAACTGGGCGATCGACTGGGCGACGAGCGGCCGCACCACGTCGCCGTCCTCCTCCAGCGGGAAGCGGAGGATCTGCGACGTCGTGCGGAACGCGACGTAGAGGTAGCCGTCGTGGACGGCCAGCGCGCACGTCCCGTTCAGCCTCGTTCGACCGTGCCCCTCGACCTCGACGTACGCGTCCCCTCGGGTCCCCTCGAAGACGAACCGCCCGTCCGGCGGCGGCGCCGACGGGTCGCGTCGGATCTCGGCGATGTCGTACTGGGCGAGCGCCGTGTTGTCCTTCGCGCCGACGTACAGGTAGTCGCCGGCGACGACCGCCCCGCACGGTCCGTTGACGAGGCCGTGCGGCGGCGCGTTCCGCGTCACGTCGTGGTGCGGGTAGTACGTCGAGTCGACGTCCTTCTCGAGCGCCTCGACCGGGACGACGGTCGGGTCGTGCGCCTCCACGACCGCCCACAGACCGCTCCGGAGGTCGTACCGGTGGATCGAGTCGGTCGCGTTCTTCCGGAACTTCGGCGCGTCCTTCAGGTCGATCCCGCTGTAGCCGCAGACGAAGAAGTTCCTCGACGGGTCGTCGTACACCAGCATGCAGTACGGACGGTCGGTGAGCGTGTCGAGCGTCGCCGGCATCCGGCGGTCCCAGACCCGGAACGGCGGGCTGGAGGGGACGGCCACCACCCGGGCGTTCCCTCGCACCGCGGCGCCGACCTCGGGGTTCCCGGCGACCGGCTCCGAGACCTCCGGATCGATGACGAAGATCGTCCCGGCGAGGTCCTCGACGTCGTCCTGCGGGCCGCCGGCGCTCCGGTGGACGCCGCGCGCGAGCGCGTACAGCTTGCCGTCGACGTAGCGGACGCCGCGCGGCCACGGGACCGCGGTCGTGATGCGTTCGATCCGCTCGATCGTCGCGGGTGCCGTGTCGTGCGTCACGGGTGCGGCGGGAGGGGGCGCCGGGTCGTTCGACGCGACGCAGGCGCCGCAGGAGAGGACAAGGAACAGGTGGATCGGCTTCATGGACACCCCGCCGGCGAGATGGACCCGGCGCTTCCGAGCGACGGGAGAGGTCTTCGATCGAGGGGACCGAGACCCGGAGGAGAACGGAGACGTTGTTCGATCGGCGCCGCGCGACGAGGCGAGGACCGGCGACGCGCGCGATTCCTCGCCCCGCGGACGAGGCGCCCTCATCCCTCCCGACGCACCCGGTCGAGCGCGAGATGATAGAGGTCGTGGTCGAGCTGCAGTCCGACGAGTCCGGGTTTCGCCACGGCCAGCCGATGCGGTGCATAGAGCGGCACGATCGCCGCCGCATCGTCGATCCGTGCCTGGATCGCGGCGTAGATCCCGGGAAGGTCGGCCGGATCCGGCGTCCGCGTGGCCCGCTCGACCCACGCGGAGACCTCGGGGTCCGCCCCGTGGAACCGGTCGGTCGCCGCGGTCCGGGCGCGCGACGGCAGGAGGAATCGGTTGGTGAGGGAGACGTACGGATCGTACGGCACGCCCCAGGTCCGCTCGATCCGGAGGTCGTAGTCGCCGGCGCCGAGCCGATCGGAGAGCTCGTCCCCCGCGACCAGGACGACCTCGACCTCGAGGCCGGCCGCTCCGATCTGCGTCGCGAGCGCGCGCGCGAGGCGCCGCTCCCGCGGCGCGTCCTCGACCAGGAGGCGGAGCGGCGCGCCGACCTTCACCTCGCGCCGCGGAGGCGTCCCTCCCCCCGACGCCGGCCAGACGGAGACGCTCGGGGCGGCCCAGGTCGCGCACGGAGCGGCGAGTCCCCCCTCCACCGCCTCGACCAGCGCCCGTCGATCGATCGCCGCCGCGACCCGGCGGCGGACGTCGACGTCCGCGGTCGGCCCGGCGTCGTAGCGGAACGAGAGGTAGACGACCGACGACCCGGGCCCCCCGGAGACCTCGAACCGCTCGGTCGCCGCGACCTCGGCGAGCCGCTCGCGGGGGACCGCCTCGTCCCAGCCGTCGACGGCGAGGTCGAGGTCGCCGGCGAGGAGCGCGTCGACGATCGCGCCGCGCTCGTCCCCGAACGCGACGAGATCGACCCGCTCGTCCGCGGCCGCGGCGCGCCGGTACCGGAACGTCCGCCCTCCGACGAGCCCCTCGAACGCGAACGGGCCGCTCCCGAGAGGACGGACGAACGAGCCCTGACCGTCCACGGAGGTCGGGGCCCGGACCGCGCACGGATTGATCGCGACGAGGTCGGGGAGGAGCGCGGTCGGTCGGTCGGTCTCGATCCGCAGCTCGCGCGGGGAGATCGCCCGGACCGCGGTGACGTGGTCGGTGCTCCGCAGCCACGCGTGCTCGGGGAGGCGGACCCAGCGTTCGAAGTGGTCGCGGACCGCGGCCGCGTCGACCGGGCTCCCGTCGTGGAACCGCGCCCCCTCCCGCAACGTCAGGACGAGCGCCCGCCCCTCGTCCTCGATCCGCCACGCCGTCGCGAGCCCGGGGACGATCCGCCCCGTCGCGTCGCGGCGGACGAGCGTCTCGTAGACCAACGACTTCGTCAGGAACCCCCCGCGGTACCGCAGCGGGTCGATCCGCTCGACCGACGGGACGGACGCGCGGACCGCGACCCGGAGCGGGCGGTCCGCGTCGAGCGCCGCCGTCTCCTTCTCGTCGGGGTCGGTCGCGACGCCGCCGAGTCCGTACCCCGGCGGCCGGGAGAGCGCGAAGATCCGCGTCCCGTACCCCGATCCGATCAGCTCGTCGGTCCCGTTCCGGCCGTCGATCTCGACCGTCGCGAGCCAGTGTCCCTTGTCGATCTCCTCGAACAGCGTCTCGACCTTCCACTCGCCGCCGGCCGGGCGGGAGAGGAGCTGGACCTTCTTCGAGTAGCCGAAGACGGCGACCGTCTCGACCGCGGGGTCGGCGTCGAACCGCCCCGCCGCGACGCCGCGCAGCCCCTGCGGGCCGGCGTAGATCGCCTCCCGCGTCCACGCCTCGTCGCCGGGACGCCCCTCCAGCCGGAGGACGACCCCGTCGTCGCGCGTGGCGTACAGGACCGTCCGGTCGGCGGTCGAGCCGGGTCGCACCGCGAGCCGCCCGAACCCCATCGGCTCGGCGGTGATCGTGCGCGCCTCGATCCCCTTCGCCGTCCGGCGCAGCGTCTGCACCTTGCCGTACCGGCCGGTCGCCGCGATCCACGGCGCCTCG
>JAUIEL010000883.1 GCA_030428825.1 bacterium | reverse complement strand
ACCGGCCCCGTGTCCTCCGTCCGGATCCGCACGCGCGAACCGTTCGGGAGAGAATGCGGCTGTCGGGCGATTAGTTCATCGGACATCCGAGGGCAAGTCCACAAGTTTCCTCGACGCCGCTTCCCCGTGGGGCGGGCCCGATGCACGGCTAAGATGTTCCACTCATGAACGCTCGATCCGTCCCGTTGGTCCTCCTCCTGCTGCTCGCCGTCGGGGCGACGCTCTACCTCCGGACCCGCGTCGGTCCGAGCGAGATCGTCGGGCTCGTCCCGGTCGTCCGCGAGAGCCGCGTCCCGCTCGTGCTGCGCCTCGACGAGGCGGTGCAGGCGCAGGGGTACCCCGACGGGACCGACTGGCGGGCGCCGTTCACCGATCCGTTCCGGAACGTCGACGCCGACGGCGTCCCGTTCCTGATGCCGCCGACCGGCGCGCTCGTCTTCCGCGACCTCCCGGTGCACGAGGACGCGCGCCTGACGTTCGAGGTCGGCTTCGACGGCGTGAGCGCGCCGGAGTTCGAGGGGGTCGGCGTCGACTTCGTGGTCGTCGGCGCGACGGGGGAGGGGGGCGCGCCGCGCGAGCTGTACCGGGAGCGTCTCGCGGCGACGGCCGCGCCGACGCGCGTCCGGGGGGAGGCGAAGCTCCCGCCCGAGTGGCGCGGCGGGAGGGTCGACCTGCGTCTGGAGACCGCGTGCGAGCGCGCGCTGCCGGACGCCGCGGTCCTGCCGGTCTTCGCGAGCCCGGTCCTCCGCTCGAACGGGACGAAGGTCCGGATGGAGTCGGCGACGCTCGAGACCGTCCGGCTCGTCGCCGACCTCGTGGCCCGCTACGACGAGGCGCGGGAGGCGCTCGAGGACGCGGACGACTGGGAGTGGGTCGCGTTCACGACGACCCGCGAGCAGTGCTTCGCGGTCCGGATCGACGAGGGGGACGACGAGCGGCCGCCGATCCCGATCTCGGCGTCGGGGCTGACGCCGGGGTTCGAGACCGACGCGCGGATGCGCGCCGCGCGGGGCGGCGTCCTCCCGGCGCTCTACTTCCAGGCCGACCAGGAGATCGTGCGGTACCCGATCGAAGACGTCCCGCCGGCGGCGAGGCTCGAGTTCGCGATCGGCGTCGATCACCGCTGCGTCGGGGTCGGGACGGCGACGTTCCGGGTCGCCGTCGACGGCGAGACCGTCTTCGAGGAGCGGCTCGACCCGGGGACGGACCCCGGGCAGCGCGGCTGGCACCCCCGCGCGGTCGACCTGGCGCCGTTCGCCGGGCGGTCGATCGAGCTGTCGTTCCACGGGGAGGTCGCCACCCGCGCGCCGCGCACGATCGAGCTGACGGAGACGCCGCCGCTCGGCGCGCCGATCCCGTACCGGCTCGAGGTCCGCCGGGTGATGGGCGGCTTCGGGCGCCCGCGCGTCGTCGAGGACGTCGAGGTGCCGCGGCGGCTCGCCGAGAAGGAGCGCCGCCCGAGCGTCGTGTTCGTGAACGTCGAGACGTTCCGCGCCGACGAGCCGTCGTGCTACGGCGGCGTCGACGGCCTCACCCCGGCCCTCGATCGCCTGGCGGCGGAGGGGACGCGGGTCGAGGAGTGCGTCACCGCCGCGCCGTGGACGTCGCCGTCGGTCGCCTCGTTCTTCACCGGCCTCCACCCGTGGTCGCACGGCGTCACGTCGTACGCGCAGAGCCGGCTCTCGGACTCGGTCGTGACCCTCGCCGAGCGCGCGGCCGCCGCCGGGGTGACGACGTTCGGCGTCTCCACGAACGACCTGATCTCGGTCGACAAGGGGTTCGACCAGGGGTTCGAGGCGTGGCTCGACGCGCCGTGGGCGAACGCGCGTCAGGTCGTGGCGACGTTCGAGGACTGGCTGGCGGACCACCGGGACTTCCAGTTCCTCGCGTACCTCCACCTGTTCGAGCCGCACCACCCGCTGAACGCGCCCGGGGCCGACCTCGACCGGTACGTCCCCGACGACCTGAAGCTCCTCGACCCGGAGGCGGAGCTCGCGCGCATCCAGGGGGCGCTGCTGGCCGGCGAGGAGGTCTCGCCCGACGACCCGGGCGTCCGACTGTTGCGGGGGCTGTACCGCGGGGAGGTCCGGTACCTCGACCGCCAGCTCGAGCGGCTGGTGCGGGTGCTCGAGGCGGCCGGGCT
>JAUIEL010000139.1 GCA_030428825.1 bacterium | reverse complement strand
CCGGCGGCCTGCTCCAGCGCGCGCAGATCGTGAAGGGCTGGGTCGACGACGCCGGCGACTTCCACCAGGAGGTCTACGACGTCGCTGGCGGCGACAGCGACGCGTCGGTCGACCCGGCGACCTGCCGGCCGACCGGAAGGCGCTGGTCTTGCGCGAGCCGCACCTGCGGGCCGCGCAGGCGCGCATCGAGGCGGCGGAAGCCGCGGTCGCCCGCGCCCGCCTGGACCTGGAACGCACGGCCATCGTGGCGCCCTTCGATGCGCAGGTTCTTACCCGCGACGCCAATCTCGGTTCGCAGGTTGCCGCCGGCGCCCCGCTCGCCGCCGCGGTCGCCCGGCTCACCCGGGCCGGCGTGCTCGAGGCGCTGTCGAGCCCGTTCGTCCGGACCGCGCGCGCGAAGGGGCTCGCGCCGTCCGTGGTCCTCGTCCGCCACGCGCTCCGGGCGGGGATCGTCCCGGTCGTCACCTGGCTCGGACCCGCGACGGCGGCGGTCCTGACCGGGTCGCTCGTGATCGAGCGGATCTTCGCCATCCCCGGCATGGGCTCGTTCTTCGTGACGAGCGTGATGAACCGCGACTACACCCTCGCGACCGGCGTGCTCCTCCTCTACTTCGGCCTCGTCGCCGTCCTGAACGCGTTCGTCGAGGTCGCGCTCCACCTCCTCGACCCGCGCGTGGAGCTCGAGTCGTGAGCGCGGGGAAGGTCGCCGTCCGCGCCGCGCTCGGCGTGCTCGCCGCCGCGCTCCTCGTCTCGCTCGCCCTCCCCTGGCTCCCGGTCGGCGACCCGTCCGCCGCCTCGCTCCCGGACCAGCTCCGCCCGCCGGACGGGTCGCACTGGTTCGGCACCGACGCGCTCGGCCGCGACGTCCTCTCCCGCACGCTGTTCGGGGTCCGCTCGTCCCTCTGGATCGGCCTCCTCGCCGCCGCCGTGTCGCTCGTCCTCGGCGTCCTCGTCGGCGCCCTCGCCGGCTTCTCGCGCCCGCGCGTCGACGCCGCGTTGATGCGCCTCGTCGACGTGCTGTACGGCATCCCGTTCATCTGCCTCGTGATCTTCCTCCTCGCCGTCCTCCGCGAGCACGAGCCGTGGCTGCGCGCCCACGGCATCACCCGCGAGACCGTCCTCTACCTCGTCGTCGGCGGCACCAGCTGGCTCACGATGGCGCGCCTCGTGAGGAACGAGGTCGTCCGCCTGAAGTCGCTCCCGTTCGTCGAGTCCGCCCGCGCCCTCGGCCTCCCCGCCCGCCGCGTCCTCCTCCGCCACGTCCTCCCGAACGCGTACGGCGTCATCCTCGTCGCGCTCACCCTCACGATCCCCTCCATCGTCCTGTACGAGGCGTTCCTCTCCTTCCTCGGCCTCGGCATCGAACCCCCGGGCGTCTCCCTCGGCCTCCTCGCCGCCGAGGGGATCGAGTCGATCACCCCGGTCCACGCCGCCTGGTGGCTGATCGTCTTCCCGGGAGGAGCGCTGGCGCTGGTCCTGCTGGCGCTGAGCCTGGTGGGGGACGCGGCGAGAGACCGATTCGATCCGAGGTGAGGAGGAAGCAGGGGAGAGCAGGAGAGAGCAACGAGAGCAGGGGAGAGGGCGCTGGCGCGGAGAACCTGGGGGCTGAGACGCCGACGTCCACCATCGTGTTCACCCATTCATCGGTCCCATCCGCACTCCCCCCTTTCCCCAGGAAGCGGGTGAGGAAGTCCGGAGCGGGCGAGGCGGGGCCGGAGGAGGGATGAGGCTCCGAGAGCGACCCCGCAGCGCGACTCGAAACCGCGCGGAGACCCACCCGGACGCATCGCGCGAGGACGTGAGCGGGTCGGAGAGCTCGTCCCTCCTCCGGCCCCGCCGTCGCGAACGCGAAGACGTTCCCGAATCGCGTTCCACGCCCCGCGCGCAGCGGCCCAGCCCCGCGCAGCGGCCGCGCGCCGCAAACGCCCGTGCCGTCACCCTTCCTCGAGGTGACACCTCCACCAGGCGCCGCTCTCCCCCGACCGCGTCGGCGGCCGCTCCCGCGAACAAACCGCCTCCGCCACCGGACACCGCGGGTGGAACCGGCACCCCGCCGGCGGATCGCTCGGCGACGGCACGTCCCCCTCCAACACGATCCTCCCCCTCCCCGTCTCCCCCGGCGACCGCCGCGGCACCGCCGACAGCAACGCCCGCGTGTACGGATGGCGCGGTCGCTCGAACAGCTCCTCCGCCGGCGCCGCCTCCACCACCTCCCCCAGGTACATCACCACCACCCGGTCGCTGACGTGCCGCACGACGGCGAGGTCGTGGGAGATGAAGAGGTACGCGAGGCCGAGCTCCGCCTTCAGGTCGGCGAGGAGGTTCACGATCTGCGCCTGGACCGAGACGTCGAGCGCCGACACCGCCTCGTCGAGCACGACGAACCGCGGCTCGAGGGCCAGCGCGCGCGCCACGCCGATCCGTTGCCGCTGCCCGCCGGAGAACTCGTGCGGATACCGCCCCGCCGCCTTCGGGTCGAGGCCGACCCGGTCGAGCAGCTCGGCCACCCGCGCGTCGCGCGCCGCCTTGTCGCGCACGATCCCGTGCACCAGCAACGACTCCCCCACGATCTCGCGGACGCGCAGGCGCGGGTTCAGCGAGGCGTACGGGTCCTGGAAGACGATCTGCATCCGCCGCCGCAGCCGCCGGAGCGCCCCGCCGTCCGCGGCGAGGACGTCGACCTCGCCGTCGTCGTCGTGGAAGGTCACCCGGCCCGAGTCCGGCTCGAGGAGGCGGAGGATCGCCCGTCCGAGCGTCGTCTTCCCGCACCCCGACTCGCCGACGAGGCCGACCGTCTCCCCCGCGCCGACGTCGAGGTCGACGCCGTCGACGGCGCGGACGCGGGCGGTGACCCGGCCGAACGCCCCCTTCCGGACCGGGAACGTCTTCACCAGGCGCTCGACGCGGACCAGCGGCGGCGTCATCGCGGCGCCTCCGCGTCGGCGGCGTCCCGGGCGAAGCAGGCGACGCGGGTCTCGGCGCGCTCGGCCCACGGGCGGAGCGGCGGGACGTCGGTCGCGCACTCCGGACGCGCCTCGCCGCAGCGCGGGTGGAAGCGGCAGCCGGGCGGCCAGTCGGCGGGGGCGGGGACGGTCCCGCGGATCGCCTCCAGCCGGCCGCGCCCCCGTTCGACGCTCGGCATCGACCGGAAGAGCGCGCGGGTGTACGGATGGGCCGGCGCCTCGAAGAGCGTCCGGACCGGCGCCTCCTCCACGATCCGGCCGGCGTACATCACCGCGACCCGGTGCGCCACCTCCGCCACCACGCCGAGGTCATGGGTGATCAGGAGGACCGCCATCTCCCGCTCCGCCTGGAGCCGCCGGAGGAGGTCCAGGACCTGCGCCTGGATCGTCACGTCGAGCGCGGTCGTCGGCTCGTCGGCGATCAGGAGGCTCGGCCCGCACGCGAGCGCGATCGCCAGGACGACGCGCTGGCGGAGCCCGCCGGAGAGCTGGTGCGGGTACTCGTCGACCCGGCGCGCCGGATCGGGGATCCCGACCTCCTCGAACAGGGCGACGGTCCGCCGGCGCGCCTCGCGCCGCGACGCCTTCTCGTGGCGGACGATCACCTCGTCGACCTGCTCGCCGACGGTCAGGACCGGGTTCAGCGCGGTCATCGGCTCCTGGAAGACCATCGCGATCCGCCGCCCGCGGACCGACCGCATCCGCGCCTCCGGGAGCGCGAGGAGGTCGTCCCCGTCGAGGCGGACCTCTCCGCCGGCGATCGCGAGCGGCGGGTCGACGAGCCGCAGCAGCGAGAGCGCGAGCATCGACTTCCCGCACCCCGACTCGCCGACGACCGCGAGCGTCTCGCCCCGCCGGATCGACAGCGACACCCCATCGACGACCGGGACCGGGCCGTCCTCCGTCCGGAGCACGGTCGCGAGCGCGCGGACGTCGAGGAGGGGCGGGTCGCTCATTCAGGTCCCCCGGACTTCGCGGTGCAGCTTCGGGTCGAGGGCGTCGCGCAGCCCCTCCGCCAGCAGGTTCATCATGGTGACCGTGACGAAAATGAGAAGCCCGGGGGCGAGGATCAGGTGGAGCTGCCGCGTGGCGCGCCCTTCGCGCAGCACCTGCCCCCACGACGCCACGCCGGGGTCGCCGAGACCGAGGAACGCGAGCCCCGACTCGACGAGGATCGCGCCGGCGATGCCGAACGTGGCGACGACGAGGACGGGGGCGAGGCAGTTCGGCAGCACGTGCCGGAAGATCACCCGCGCCGAAGGCAGCCCGAGCGCCCGCGCCGCCAGCGCGTAGTCGCGCGACGCCTGCGAGAGGAACTCCGCCCGGACCAGCCGCGCCACCGCCGGCCAGCCGGTCACCCCGAGGACGACCATCACGTGGAAGATCGACCGCTCCCGCACCAGCGCGATCAGCACCATCACCAGCAGGAACGTCGGGAAGCACGACACGACCTCGATCGCGCGGACGATCCACCGGTCGACCCGCCCCCGGAGCGCGCCGGCGAGCGCGCCGAGGAGGACGCCGATCGACACGTAGAGCGACACCGCGACCAGCCCGATCGACAGCGAGATCCGGACGCCGAACAGGAGGCGCGTCAGCACGTCCCGGCCGGCGGTGTCCGTCCCGAGGAGGTGCGCGGCGGACGGCGGCTGCTGGGTGGCGAGGACGTCCGGCGCGTCCATCGAGTACCGGATCGGCGCGAAGACCGCCGTCACCTCGTGCCCCTTGGCGCGGAGCTGCTCGACCTTCGCCTCGTACCTCCGCACCGGCTCGGAGTGGGCGGCGAACAGCCCGAGGCCGACGGCCGACGCGACCCAGACCGCGGCGACGGAGGGCCGGCGCCGGCGCGCGAGCGCGAACCCGAGGACGGCCGCCGGGAGGAGGACGAGCAGGCCGTTGAACGCCCGGTCGACGATCGACGGGAACGCCCGCACGTCGAACAGCCCGGTCCCCCACGGCGTCGACCAGCCGGTCGGGAGCGCGCCGAACCCGGTCGACCCCGCCGCCTCCGGGACGTGCAGCAGGAACGGCCGCTCCGACGCGATCGCCGGGGCGAGGATCGCGAGCGCGACGAGGAGGAGGACGACCGACGCGGCGGCCGCGACGACCCGGTCCCCGACGACGCGGCGGCGGAGGTCGCTCACGCCTCCTCCCCGAACCGGACCCGCGGATCGACGAGCGCGTACAGCACGTCCGAGCCGAGGATCCCGACCAGCGTCAGGACCGCGGAGACGAGGGTCGACGCGAGGATCGCGTTGTAGTCGGCGTCCTGGATCGCCTCGAAGACGTACGTCCCGATCCCCGGGATCTCGAACAGGATCTCGACCAGGACCGCCCCGCCGAAGATCGCCGGCAGCGCCTCGCCGAGGAGGGTCACGAGCGGGAGGAGGCCGTTCCGGAGCGCGTGCCGGAACAGGACCGCGCGCTCGGAGAGCCCCTTCGCCCGCGCGAGCCGCACGAAGTCGGACGAGAGGACCTCGAGCACCGAGTCGCGCGCGTACCGCGAGAGGACGGCGAGGCTCGCGTACGTCACGCAGGCGACGGGGAGGACGAGGTGGTGCAGCCGATCGACGATCCGCCCGCCGAGCGTCAGCTCCTCGTACCCCTTGATCGAGCGGACGCCGCCGACCGGGAACCAGTCGAGCGGCTCGCCGACGCAGAGGAACCGGATCAGGAGCGTCGCCGCGACGTAGCTCGGGAACGAGTAGAGCGCGAACAGGACGATCGACACGAGCCGCTCGCGCCGGGTGCCGCGGGCGCGCGCGGACCAGACGCCGATCGGGACCGCGATCCCCCACGCCAGGACGATCGAGATCGTGACGAGGAGGATCGAGTTCCCGAGGCGGCGGAGCATCGTCGGGAGGACCGGGCGGTCGTCCTTCATCGACACGCCGAAGTCGAGCCGCGCGAGGTTCGAGACGTACGCCGCGAACCGCGTCTCGGCGAACGTCGCGACCGCGCGCCCGACGGCGGACGGCGCCACGAGCTCCGCGTGCTCCGCCGCCCACGCCGTCCACGCGCCGGCGAGGCGGTCCCGATCCGCGGCGTCGGGACGTCGCTCCGGCACGAGCCCGCGCGGCGGCGGCGCTCCGGTGGCGCGCTCGACCAGCTCGGGCAGGACCGCGAGCGCCAGGTCGCGCGCCTCCGCCGGCGCCGCCCCGTCCGCCGCGACCGCGACGAGCCCCGCGATCGCGAACCGCCCCCGCTCGACCAGCTCGCCGAAGAGGTCCCGCCGCCGCTCCGGATCGTCCTCCGCCGCGATCGCGTCGACGCGGGCCCGGATCGCCGCGTCGTCGTCGAGGTGACGGAGGTTCAGGAAGACCGGCCGGTCGAGGCCGAACTGGCGGCGGAACTCCTCGACCGCGCTCTGGTAGGACGCCTCGTCCTCCCCCTCCGGCGAGGCGAGCGGGACCGCGGGGACGAGGTTCACGACCGCGAAGACGACCAGCAGGACGAGCAGGAGCGTCGGCCCGAAGCCGAGCAGCCGTCCGATCAGCCAGCGCCGCATCGCCCCCCCTCGGTCGCCCGCGGGCGACGTCGCCTACCTCTCTCGCCCGTCGTACCAGCCGAACGACAGGAGCTGCGGCCGCGACACGCCGAACTTCACGTTCTCGAGCCACGGCGCGTGGACCACGAACCGGTCCCGCCGCATGAAGAAGGTGTACGGCTGCTCCTCGGCCAGGATCTCCTGGATCCGGAGCGCGAGGCGCTTCCGCTCCGCCTCGTCCGAGGTGTTCCGGTGCCGGTCGGCGAGGGCGTCGAGCTCGTCGTTCCGGAACCCGACGAAGTTCCCGCCGTCGACGATCGCGCCGGAGGCGAACCGGTTCCTGAACTCGAGGGTCCACGCCGCGGCGACGATGCCGGTGAACGCGTCGAAGTCGTGCTCGCGGTAGCACCGCTGCAGCATCTGCCCCCACGGGATCGTCTCGACGACCATGTCGACGCCGATCAGCGCGAGGTCGCGCTTCCAGATCGCCATCATCGCGTCGTACTCGGAGCTCCCGGGGAACGAGTACATCGTGAACCGGAAGTCGACCTCCTCGCCGTCGATCGTCTTGTCGCGCACGCCGTCGCCGTCCGCGTCCCCCCACCCGGCGTCGTCGAGCAGCGCCGACGCCGCGTCGAGGTCGAACGCCAGCGGCCGGAGGCCCTCGTGAAAGTGTCGGTGCTTGTGGAAGACGGGGCCGTCGACGAGCGCGCCGAACCCGTGGAAGACGTTCCGGAAGATCAGCTCCCGATTGAACGCCAGCCCCATCGCGCGCCGCACCCGTCGGTCGTCGAACGGCGGCCGGCGGCAGTTCCAGGCGTGGTAGGAGTACTCGATCTTCTCGTACGTCGCGGTCCCGAGGTCTCCGTTCCGGAACGGCGAGTCCGGCGGCGCCTTCACGACGTGCTGGTAGTGCGACTGCGGCATCAGGACCGTGAAGTCCATCGTGCCGTCGAGCACGCGCTGCACGCACTGCTCGCCGTCGCGCACGATCTGCATGTGGATCTCGCGGATCGCGGGGCGGAAGACGGGGAAGTCGTCCTTCCGGCGGATCACGAGCTCGATGTCCGGGTCCATCCCGACCCACTCGTACGGGCCGTACCCGCAGACCTGGTTCAGCGCCCAGTGCTCGCGGAACCGCTCGCCGCGCTCGGCGACCGGGATGTTCCGACCGTCCTCGCTCCGGGAGTAGAGGAACCGCGGGAGGACCTGCTGCCATCCGAGCGCGGCGTTCGCGGCGTACGGAACGTCCCGCGACCAGCGGAGCTGGTACGTGCGCCGATCGAGGACGACCAGCTCGCTCCCCTCGATCACCGGGCGGATATGACGGACCTCCGCCGCCTCGTCGAGCGCGAGCTCGTACGTGAACCGGAAGTCCTCCGCCGTCAGCTCCGGCGCGCCGTCCTGGAACAGCGCCTCGAGCCACGCGTACTTCGGGTCGTCTCGGTCGTACTGCGGTCGCTGCCACGTGATCCCCGGGCGGATCCGGACGGTGACCGTGAGCCCGTCGTCCGACTCCCCCGCGTAGTCCGCCACCCCCGGCTGCCACTTGTCCGGGTCGTCCTTGTGCGGCAGCGCCGGATCGAGGGTCGTGTACTCGAACAGGCTGTCGACGAGGTTGCCGTCGTTCGACGCGAGGGCGTTGATCGCGCGGGGCGGAGAGACCCCGAACCACCGGTGGAGGACGGCGTCGTCCCGCACCCCCGGCGGCGGCCCGAGCCCGGCCGGGTCCGGCTCGAGGAGGTTCGCGCCGTAGCGCGCCTCCAGGGCGGGGATCGTCATGTCGTCCGGGCCCGACGGGGCCTGGAGGAACAGCAGGAGGGCGATCGAGGCAGGCGTCATGGTCGGGAGACCCCTTCGGGCCAGAGGACGAGTCGGCGGCCGGGCACGGCGAATCGGGCGCGGATCGCGGCCCGGACGGCGTCGAGGTCCGTCGCGGCCACGCACGATCGATACGCGTCTCCCCCGTCCCCCGTGAGGTCGTACACCTCCGCGAGCGCGTGGAGGCGCGCGCGGGCGGACGCGGTCTGGACCACGCTCTGCCGGGAGGCGAGGAGGACGTTGCGGGCGGCGCGGAGGTCCTCCTCGTCGAGCTTCGCCTCCGCGAGCGTCGCGAGGGCGCCGTCGATCGCGCCGACCGCCTCCGCGTACCGCTCGGGCGCGCACCGGACGTGGACGAAGAAGAGGCCCGCCCCCGGCATCGGGAGGTGCGTCGCCTCGACCGCGTACGCGAGGTCGCGCTCGCCGCGGAGCGCGTCGTACAGCGGGCCGCTCGGGATGCGCCGCCCGGACCACCAGGCGTCGACGAGGTCGAGCGCCGCCCGCTCGGCCTGCGCCTGCACGCCGACGCCCGGGAACGCGACGACGATCGAGACCTGCTTCCGCCCGGTCGGCTCGAAGACCGTCGGCGCGTCGAAGCCGTCCCACGACGGCGCCTCGACGGCGGGGCGCCAGCGCGGTCCGTCGGCGAGCCGGCCGTCGAGCGCCTCGACGCGCCGGCGGACGAGGTCGGGATCGAAGCCGCCGACGAGCGACACGGCGAGGTTCGGACCGCAGACGACGTCCGCCGCGAACGCGCGCGCGGCCTCCGCCGTCAACGCGTCCCACGCCGCGTCCGCCGCGGCCGGGGGGAGGAACGGCCCGCCGAACGCGCGCGCCAGCAGGCGGTCCTCCGCGTCCGAGCGCGCCGATCGCCCCCGAGAGGCGCCGCGGGCCCGCGCCCTCGCCTTCGCGTTCGCGAACTCGGCCTCGTCGACCGGACCGGCCGTCGCCACCGCGTCGAGCAGGTCGAGGAGCGCCTCGAGGTCCTCCCGCAGCCCCGTCGCCGCGACCTCGACGGCGAGCCGATCGGACGAGGACGACACGCTCCCCCCGACCGCCTCCAGTCGGCGCCGGGCGGCCGCCGCCGCCGGCGAGCGGAGGAGGAGTTCCGCGAGCACCGCGCTCGCGCCGCGCCGTTCACCCTCCCGGAGGTTCCCACCCGCGAAGGCGACGTGCATCGCGACGTCGGGCGCGTCCGCGATCGGCTCGAGGCGGAGCGTCGCGCCGCTCGGCAGGCGGGTCGTCGAGACCGCGGGCGTCGCCTCGTGGTCGGGCGCGGCGGCGGCCGCGTCGACGTCCTCCGCCAGGCCGACCACGGCGACCGAGAGGCGCTCGGGGGCGAACGTCCGCGCCGCCGCCCGCCGCACCGCCTCCGGCGTCACGCGCGCGAGGCGGTCGACGTACGTCTCGGCGAACCGGACGTCCTCGAACGACACCCAGTCGCGGGTCAGCGCGTGCGCGAGGTCCTCGACCGAGCGGGTCGACAGGACGAGCGACGTCCGCATCCGCCGCTTCGCCCGCTCGACCTCCTCGTCGGTCGGCCCCTCGTCCGCCATCCGCGCGAGGACCGCGGTCGTCCGCTCCTCGAACCGCGCCACGTCGTCCGGGTCGACGTGCGCGAGGACGACGAACAGCCCGCCGCCGAGCGCGGGGGTCCGGGCGCGGACCAGGAGTCCGCCGGCGAGGCCGTCGTCGACCACCGCCCGCCGGAGCGGCGCGTCGGCGCCGTCGGCGACGATCCCCTTCAGCACCTGCAGCGGGATCGCGTCCTCGTGGGAGAACGACACCGACCGCCAGCCGAGGGCGATCGACGAGCGGGGGGAGATGCCGCGTCGGCGCGCCTCGCGCCGGCCGGTCGGCGCGGGCTCGACCGGGAGGCGGACGTCCGGCAGCCGGGCCCGCGGCCACGCCTCGAACGCCCGCCGGACGACGTGGAACGCGTCGCCCGGGTCGACGTCCCCGACCACGCTGACGATCGCGTTCCCGGGGACCCAGTGGCGGGCGTGGAACGCCACCACGTCCCCCCGGGTGAGCGCCTCGAAGCGCGCCCGTTCGCCGAGGAGCGGGAACCGGGCCGGGTGGCGGGTGAACGCGATCGCGTGCAGGAGGTCCCACGCCACGCGCGCGTCCTGGTCGTCCGCCTGGTCGTGCTCGCGCAGGATGACGTTCCGCTCGCGCGTGAACTCCTCGTCGGGGAAGGTCGGGTGGATCACCCAGTCGGCGAGGAGCGCCGTCGCCTCGCCGAGGCCGTCGGGCGTCGTCGTGACGTGGATCCACGTCCGGTCCGCCTCGGTCCGCGCGTTCTTCAGGCCGCCGATCGCCCGGAGCCGCTCCGCCGACTGCGACTCGGAGACCGAGGTCGTCGTGCCGCCGGCGACGAGGTGCTCGGCGTAGTGCGACAGCCCCGACCCCGCGTGCTCCCCTTCGAGCCACCCGCCGACCTTCACCACGATCCGGAGGTCGACCAGCCCGACGCCCGGGCGCGGGGCGACGACGACCTTCAGCCCGTTGTCGAGCGTCTCCTCGAGCGTCCGCGGGAGGAGCGCGTCGCCGAACGGCGCCGCCTTCGCGAGGCCGGCCGGCACGAGCAGGACGAGGAGGAGGAGCCGGGCCGCGGCGGGGAGGCACCTCATCGACGGACGACCGCCACGACGTCGATCTCGACGCGGACGTCCTTCGGCAGCCGGTCGACCCCGACGCAGGCGCGCGCGGGGGGCGGGTCGCCGAACGCCTCGACGTACACCTCGTTCATCGCCTGGAAGTCGTCCATGTCGGCGAGGAAGACCTGGCACTTCACCGCGTCCTTCAGGGAGGACCCGGCGGCGACGAGGACCGCTTCGAGGTTCGCCAGCACGCGCCGGGTCTGGCTCCGGACGTCGTCGCCGACGATCTCCCCGGTCTTCGGGTCGAGCGGGATCTGCCCCGCGCAGAAGACGAGTTCGCCGACCCGGATCGCCTGGGAGTACGGGCCGATCGCGCCGGGCGCGTCGTCCGTCGAGATCCGTTCACGTTCCGCCACGCGTCGCCTCCGATCGTCGCTCCGAGAGTCGCGCGCGCAGCCGCTCCGGCACCCCCGCCGGCAGGAGCGCGCTCAGGTCGCCGCCGAGCGCCACCGCCTCGCGGACGAGACGGGACGCGACGTGCGTGTACCGGGCGCTCGGAGAGAGGTAGACCGTCTCGATCTCGGGCGCCAGGTCGCGGTTCATCAGGGCCATCTGCGACTCACCGACGAAGTCGTCGACGTTCCGGAGCCCCCGCAGGAGGACGCCGTAGCCGCCGGCCCGGGCCCGCTCGACGACGAGGCCGTCGAAGGTGGTCACCTCGACGTTCGGGAACCGGTCGCCGAGCGCGGCCCGGAACATCTCCACCCGCTCGTCCGGCGTGAAGAGCGGCCGCTTCTCGAGGTTGCGGGCGACGGCGACCAGGAGCCGGTCGAACAGCCGGCTCCCCCGCTCCACGACGTCGACGTGGCCGAGCGTCACCGGGTCGAACGTCCCGGGGTAGATCGCGTCCGTCATCGGGGCCTCGAGCGCATCCTCCTCATCCTAGGCCGCGCGGCGACCGGGCGAGCGGCCGGGAGGAGGAATCTCGGGAATCCGGGGCGTGACCGGACCGGCCCGGACGTCGTCTCCTCCGGTGATGGGCGCCGATCGGAACGGGGGAGCGCGGGACGCGGGGCGCGGAGCCGGTCCGGCCGTTCGGAGAGACCCGACGCCGAGCGCCCGGCCGTGGGTCCCCGCCGCGTGCGGGACGGCGGCCGGCGTCGCCGTCGCGGACGCGCTCCCCCCGCTCGGTCCGTGGCTCGCCCTCGCGGCCGGCCTCGTCGCGGCCG
>JAUIEL010000138.1 GCA_030428825.1 bacterium | reverse complement strand
CGACCTCACGCCGCCGGCGTGATCAGCGACCGACGTCGCCCTCTTCCTCGTCGTCCCCGTCCCCCGCTTCCTCCGAGGGGCTCCGGCCCGCGCCGAGCTCCTTCGGCGCTCCCTTCTCGTCGAGGACGGTGACGGGGGCGATCGCGCGCAGGTCGTCGACGACGCTCGCCGCGTCGCCGACCACGACGATCGTCAGGCGCTCCGGGTCGACGACCTCCCGCGCGATCCGCCGGACGTCCTCCGCCGTCACCTCCGCGACCGCGTCGAGGTACCGCTCCGCGAAGTCGATCGGGAGACCGTTCCGCCGGGTCGACCAGAGCTCGGAGACGATCGAGTTCGGCGTCTCGTGGTCGCCGGCGAACGAGCCGATCGTGTACGACTTCGCCTGCGTCAGCTCCTCCTCCGTCGGGGCCTCGTCGCGCAGCCGCCGGACCTCGCCGAGGATCGCCTCGACCGCCTCCGCCGTGCTCGCCGTCTTCGAGAACGTCGAGACGGTGAACCGACCGGCGAACCGTCCCGCCGACAGGCCGCCTCGCGCGCCGTACGTCAGCCCCTTCTCGACGCGGATCACCTTGTTCAGCCGCGAGTTGAACGCGCCGCCGAAGATCTGCGAGAGGATCCGACCGCCGAACCAGCGCGGGTCGTCGCGGGTGATCCCGAGGTGGCCGACGCGGATCTGGCTCTGGATGGCGCCGGGGACGTCGACGAGGACGACGTGCGTCTCCCGCGGCGGCGGGAGCTTCGCCACCGCCGCCCGCGGCGCCTCGCCCGCGGCGGTCCAGTCGCCGAAGAACGCGTCGGCGAGCTCGAACGCGGTCTCCGGATCGATGTCCCCCGCGAAGTAGAGGACCGCCTGGTCCGGCCGCGCCGCGCGCCTCCACCAGTCGGCGCAGTCCTCGACGGCGAGCGCGTCGAGGTCGTCCGACGTCCCGTCGGCGGTCCGCGCGTAGAAGTGGTCGCCGAAGAGTCGGCGGGAGAACTCGCGCCCCGCGATCGCCTCCGGCGACTTCTCCTCGATCGCCTTCCCGGTGGCGGCCTGACGCTTCAGCTTCCGGAACTCGTCCTCGGGGAACGTCGGGTGCTTCACGACCTCGGCGAACAGGCGCACGAGCCGGCCGAGCTGGTGCGTGGTGGCGCTCCCGTACACCGAGGCGCCGTCGAGGTCCGCGCCCGCTCCGAGCCGGACCGCGTTCGACTCGAGCTCCTCCGCCAGCCGCTGCGCGTCGTACCCCTTGGTCCCCTTCGTCAACATCTGCGTCGCCATCACCGCCGCCCCCGGCCGGTCCTCCGGGTCGAGGAACGCGCCGTTCAAGAGGCCGAGCTGCATCGTGACGAGCGGGACCTCGTGGTTCTCGACCACCGTCACGGTCAGGCCGTTCTCCAGCCGGCGCTCGACGTGGTCGAACGGGACCCGCGCCCCGAGGAGCGGGGCGACCGGGGCCGACTCCGGCGCGCCCGCCGGACGGCGCGCGGTCGCCTTCGGCCCCCGACGCTCCGCCATGGTCGAGGTCGACGGGGCGTCGTCCTCCCCGTCGGGCCCGTGGTCGTGCTCGTCCTTCGCCGCGTCCGACTTCCCGACCAGCCCGCCGAGGAGGGTCTTCATCATCCCGCCGAGCGTCGGCTTCACCTCGATCGTGATCCGCCGCTCCGGCACGAGGTACGTCCGCGCCACCCGGTTCAGGTCGTCGACCGTCACCTCCTCGATCCGCTCCGCCCGGCGGTTCAGCCAGCCCGGAGAGCCGTGGAAGACGGCGGCGGTCCCGATCTGCTGCGCCTTCGACTCGACGGTGGTCGTCGCGTCGACGAGCGAACGCCGGAACGACGCCTTCACCTTCGAGAGCTCCGCCTCGGTCACGCCCTCCCCCTTCAGCGTCTCGAGCTCCTCGTCGATCAGCGCGAGCACGCCGTCGACGTCCCCGAACGGCATCGTCATCGCGCCCGCCGCGGCGACGCCGGTCTGCTCGAGCGCGAACGCCCCGGCCATCGCCATCGGCGCCTTCTCCTCCTCGTCGACGATCCGGCGGTAGAGGCGGCTGCTCTCCCCTCCGCCGAGGATCTCCATGACCATCTCCAGCGCCATCGCGTCGTCGTGGTCCTGAGGGACGGTGCGGTACGCCGCCGCGATGACCGGCACCGGCCCGCTCTTCTCCTCGATCTCGATCACGAGCGGCTCGTCGCGGAGCGGCTCCTCCACGTCGACCCGCGGCGGGTCGGCGCAGCGCGGGATCCAACCGAACGCCTCCTCCGCCTGCGCGAACACCTCCCCGTGGTCGACGTCGCCGACGACGACGAGCGTCGCGTTGTTCGGGACGTAGTACGTCTCCCAGAACCGGAGCAGCTCCTCGGACGTCGCCTCCCGGAGGTGATCGATCTTCCCGATCGGCGACCACCGGTACGGGTGGACGGTGAAGATCCGCTCCAGCACCTTCTCCATGACCGTGCCGTACGGCCGGTTCATCCCCATCCGCGCCTCCTCCTCGACCACGGCGCGCTCGGTCGCGAACCCCTCCTCGTCGACCTTCAGCGCCGACATCCGCTCGGCCTCCAGCCAGAGGACCATCGGGAGCTGGTTCTTCGGGACGGTCTGGACGTAGACCGTCTGGTCGAACGACGTGTAGGCGTTGCAGTCGCCGCCGACGCCCCGGACGAACTCGAAGTGGTCCTCCGGCCCGAGGCGGTCGGTCCCCCGGAACATCATGTGCTCGAACATGTGCGCGAACCCCTGCCGCGCCGGGTCCTCGTCCTTCGAGCCGACGTGGTACCAGACCTGGACCGCGACGATCGGGCAGGAGGCGTCCTCGTGGACGACGACGCGGAGGCCGTTGTCGAGCGACGTCTCGTGGAACTCGAGGTCCGGGGCGAGGAAGGTGAGAAACGAAAGGAGGGAGAGGAGCGAGAGCGAAGTCATGGGGTTCGCACCGTCGGCGGGAGATCGAAACCGACGAGCCTACCAGGGCGCCCCCGCGGGGTGCGCGGACGACGTCCCGTCAGGTTCGCGGAAGGAACGCCCGCCGGACACGCGGCGGCCGGTCCCGCGCGACGCTCGTGCCCGCCGGCGCGGGTGCTATGTTTCGGCCATGCGAACCGAGCGAACCACCCCCCTGACCCTCCTCCTCCTCGCGACGTCGCTCGTCGTCTCCGCCATCGGCTGCTCCGGCGCCGGCGACGACGAGGAGGCGCTGCTCGAGAACCTGCGGCTCCGCGTCGCCGAGACCGCGGCGCGCGACGAGCTCGACGTCGACCGCGTGAAGGTCCGCCACGTCCTCGTCTCGTTCATCGGCGCCCTCCGCGCCGACGACGCCACCCGCACGTTCGCGGAGGCGGAGAAGCACGCCGCGAAGCTGCTCGCGCGCATCGACGCCGGCGCCGACTTCGGCGCCCTGATGGAGCGACACTCGAGCGACCCCGGCCCCGGCGAGTACGAGATGACGCGCGCCGACCGCGAGGGGATGGCGACGTCGTTCTGGAAGACGGCGTGGCGGCTGCGCGTCGGCGAGGTGTCGGTGGCGGGCTACGACGAGACGGACTCGCCGTTCGGCTGGCACATCATGCAGCGCGTCGAGTGACCGCCGTCCCCGACCTGGAGACGATCCGCGCCGGCGTCACCGCCCGTCCGCCGACGATCGCTCCCCCGATCGACGGGGTGAAGCACGCGGCGGTCGCGATCGTCGTGGCGCCCGGGCCGCGGGGGCCCGAGCTCCTGTTCATCGAGCGCGCGCGGCACCCCGACGACCACTGGTCCGGCGACATGGCGTTCCCCGGCGGCCGGCGCGACCCCGGCGATCCGGACATCGCCGACACGGCGCGACGGGAGACCCTCGAGGAGACCGGCGTCGCGCTCGGCCCGCCGACCGCGCGGCTCGACGACTACGACGCCCGCTCCGGGCGGCGGCCCTGGCCGCTCGTCGTCTCCCCGTTCGTGCATCTCGTCGACCGGCGACCGGAGACGACGCCGAACCACGAGGTCGAGACGATCGTCTGGATCCCGCTCGCCGACGTCCTCGACCCGCGCCGCGTGACGCGCCACCGCTTCCCGCGCGCCGGCACCCGGGTCGTCGTCCCCGCGCTCCGCCACGAGCGGTTCGTGATCTGGGGGATGACGCACCGGATGCTCGGGTCGTTCACGGCGTCGTTCGGGCGCCCGCTCCCGGAGTGAGGCCGGACCGCCGCCGCGCCTCGTCCTCGAACCACGGGTCGCGCGGGAGGATCCGATCGTCCTCGAGCGCCGACCGGACCGCCGCCGCCGCCTCGTCCCCGCGTCCCGCCTCGTCGAGCGCCTTCGCGAGGAGGAGCGCGGACGCGAGCGACGGCTCCGCGGCGACCGCGCGCTGGGCCGCCGCGATCGCGTCGTCGACCGTCGCCTCCGGCGCGCCGACCGCGAAGAGGTCGGCGATCCACGGGAGCGTCGCCAGGCGCAGGCGAAGGGTGGCGAGCGTCGCCCACGCCGTCGCGTCCCCGTCGTCGCGCGCGAGCGCCTCGTCGACGCTCCGCAGCACGACCCGGGCGTGGTCCGCGCGAGAGAACATCGGCATCAGGTGGGTCACCGCCCCCTGCGCCCACGCGAGCTGCGACCACGCCGCCGCCTCGTCCGCGCCGGCCGCCCGCGCCCGCTCGGCGAAGTCGAGCGCCGACCAGGCGGCGCTCGCCCGCGCGTCGGCCATCGCGTCGTCCGCCGCCGTCACGACGAGGAAGTCCGACTCGGCCCGGCTGGCGAGCCGGAGCGCCACCGGATCGTCCGGGCGCGCCGCCGCCAGGTCGAGCGCCACGTCGCGCGCGGCGATCAGCTCGTGCCGATCGCGGAGCGACTCGACGAGCGCCGGGTCCGGCACCGCGCGGGGCGCCTCCGGCCGCCAGTGCGCCGCCCGGAAGACGCCGAGCGCGCCGGCGTCGGGGCGGTCGGCCGCGCAGCCGGCCGGGAGGGCGAGCAGGACGAGGAGGAGCGGTCGGACGCGGGGATCGATCATCGGCGGATCAGGACGTGGGCGGGGTTGGTGGCGAGGAACGAGCCGCCGGCGCCGAGCCCCGTCGCGAACCCCTGGAACGCGACGAGGAACCCCTCGAGACCGACGAGGGACGGCGGGAGCTGGAACAACAGGTTCTCCGACAGCGCCTGCCCCTTGGTCGGGATCGGCAGGACGGCGAGGGTCTGGAACGGCGACAGCCAGAGGGTCCCGTCGACGCCGAAGAGCGTCGACCGGGCCGGGACCGCGGACGCCAGCAGCCACTGGACGTTGCCGGCCGGGCCCCAGAGGTTCACGCGGACGAAGCCGGACGGGACGTCGGTGTTCGTCAGGTCGACGAACGGCTCGGGCGGGACGGGGAACGACGACGCGAGGGCGGGCGAGAACGCGGCCGGCGTCGCGGCGACGCCGCTGAAGACGAGCGTGCCGGTCCCCTCGACGGCGAAGCTCGCGGCCTGGCCGGGGAATCCGCCGAACCCGCCCTGGCCGCCGATCCACTCGTGCCCCGCGTGGCCGCGCGCCGTCAGCGTCGCCGGCGCGGAGACCCGGGCCGCCGCGGCGCCGTCTCCGGCCTGGCCGCTGATCGCGATGTTCGGGTCGCCGCCGTTCCCGCCGGCGAGGTCGCTGCCGGCGACGATCACGTGGGAGGCCCCGCTCACGAGCAGCGCCCGCCGACCGGCGTAGCCGTTGAAGTCGTCCCCCCACCCGTCGCCGCCGGTCAGCACGCTCCGCGTCACCGTCACCGTCGAGCTCTCGACGACCAGCCCCGGCCCCTCGCAGAACGGATCGCCGACCCGGCCGCGGACCGTGCTGCGCGCGACGTGGACCTGCGCGCAGTTCCGGATCCGCATCGACCAGGCGCAGCCGTCGAGCCCGACGCCGGCCCCCATCGTTTCGCACTCGTCGACGACGACCACTCCACTCGACGCCGCGACGTCGAGCAGCCAGAACCGGAGCCCCGCGAGGAGCGCGTCGTTCGTCGACACGAGCGACACGCCGGTGACCGTGGGGAGCGCGTTCGGGTCCCCCAGGATCGACAGGTCCTTGTTCAGGGTGAACGGCGCGTACGTCCCCGCCTTCACCAGCAGGACGTCGCCCGCCGCGACGGCCGCGATCGCGCCGTGGATCGACGGGAAGTCTCCGCCGCCCGACGCGTCGACCACCCAGGTGGCGGCGCCGGCGGACGGCGGAGCGGCGAGCAGGCAGAACAGGGCGAAGGCGGACGTCGCGCGCACGAGATCACCTCCCGGGGTCCTGGGACCGGACGGCCCCATCGTAGACCGTCGCTCGCGCCGCGGGGGAGCGGCGCCGGCCGGAGCCCCCCGGACCGATCAGCGCCGCCCGGCGAGGAAGACGAGCGGCTTGCCGCGCACGACCAGCTCGGGCTTCTTCTTCGGGAAGATGAGCGTCGCGGCGTGTTCGAGCACCACCTCGGTGCCGTCGGCGTACGCCCCGAGGCGGGTCCCGGCCGCGCATTCCTGGAGGTTCTCCCCCACGCCCTCGTCCCAGCGGAACCGATCGCCGTCGCACACGATCCGACCGTCGAGCTCGAGGAGCCGCTTCTCGTCGTACGCCGTCGCCGTCCCCTCGAGGAGGCCGAGCCCTCGGAGGAGGTTCTCCATCTCGGCGCGGACCGCCTCGCCGGTGTTCGTCGGGTCGCCCATCCAGCCGGTCTCGTAGCAGATTCCGACCTTCCCCCGCGTCGACGCCCACTCGTCGAGCGAGACGCCGCCGAACGCGAGGGACGGATCGCCGAGGACGACCTCGGTCGCGAGCAGCCGCGTCACCTCCCGGTGGGCCGGGTCGCCGACCGAGGGGTGGTGCATCGCGAACCGCTCGCCCGGCTCGACCGTGCAGTGGAAGTCGACGAGGACGTCCGGCCCGAACGCGTCGAGGACCTCGACGATCTCGCGGGCGCGGCGCTCCTCGAACCGCGTCGGATCGCGCGCCAGGACGTCCGGATGGAAGCAGCGGTTCAGGTCGAGGCCGCCGTCCGACCAGCGCGCGCCGTCGTCGGTCGCCTTCCAGTTGGCGTGGACGAGGAGGAGCGTCCCGGACGCGAGCGTCCGCTCGCCGCGCTGGAACGCGTCGAGGAGCGCCCGCCCCGCGTCGACCGGCGAGCGCTCGTTCCCGTGCACGCCGAACGCGATGCAGACCGATCGTCCGGGGCGGGCGCCGTCGGCCCGCCAGATCCGGTCGCCGACGTTCTCCACGTCAGCCGGTCTTCCGCGCCGCGCGCGCCGCCCGCTTCGACGGCGCCTGCTTCCGGACCGGCTTCGCGTCCGCGGCCTCGAGGAACGCCCGCGCGAGCGGCGGTCCCGCTCCGTCCTCCTCGTGCTTGAAGAAGACGAACGCCCGCCGCCACGCCTGCGCCAGGACCGCCGCGGCGCGGGAGCGGAGCTCGAAGTCGGCGTAGTCGTCGCGCCGGAACCGCAGGTATCCCCAGTCGGCCGTCGACGCGAGCCACGACGAACCGTCCTCGTCGTCGCCGCCCACCAGCGCCGCGTTCCGGTCGCGTAGGAGCCGCTCGATCCGCGCGTCGCCGAGCCACGACTCGTGCCGGAACTCGAACGCCGCCGGCAGGTCGTCGGGGAGGAGCGCGAGGAACCCGGCGAGCCGGTCGTGGTTCCGCTCGAGCGTCGGGGGGAGCTGGAACAGCAGCGCGCCGAGACGGTCGCCGAACCGGTCGAGCTTCGTGAGGAGGTATCCGAGCTCGTCCTCCACGCCCTTCAGCGCCTTGAAGTGCGTGATCCGTCGCGACGCCTTGACCACGAAGCGGAACTCGGCGAACGGCTCGACCCGCGCCAGCCACTCGTCGACGACCGACGCCCGCGGCATGCGATAGAAGGTGTTGTTCAGCTCGACCGCCGGCAGGCGAGCGGCGTACGCGGCGAGCATCTCCTTCTTCGGGAGCTCGGCGGGGTAGAACGACCCCTTCCACTCGTCGTAGCTGAACCCGCTCGTGCCGACGAGGAGCTTCATCCGCTTCATCCGATCGACCTCTCCGGGGGACGGTCGCGCGCCGGACAGGATACCGCAGCCGGCCCGGGATGGCGCCGATTCCCCTTCGTCGGCCGCCGGGGGCGCGATCTGGAGCCGGATCCGCCCCGCCGCGGCTCAGCCTCCCGGCGGCGCGGGGGGCTCGAGCGGCTCGCAGTCGCAGTCGAAGTCGTCGTCCCGGTCGCGGTCGTCGACCGCCGTCCCCGCGGGGGAGCGGGGCTCGTAGAAGAGCGTCCCGACCCCGACGTCGAACGGCCCGACCCCGACCGACGCCCCGGCGAGCCCCAGCTCGACCCGCGCCAGGTACCAGAGGTCGACGAGCGCCAGCGCCCCGTCGCTCCGCCCGTCGAACAGCTCGGCCCGGAGGAACGACGGGTCGTTCGCCCAGCCGACGGTGGCGAAACCGTCGATCAGACCGTCCGACCGGACCCCGACCCGGCGGCTGTCGTTCCGGACGTCGACGACGGTGCAGCCGGACGCCGCGGCGGCGAGGAGGACGACGAGCACGAGGACGCGAGGACGGGACGACGACATGGCGGACCTCCGGGTTCCCATCGGGTTCACGGGGGCGGGAACGCGCGGGGGCCGCGCGAGGTTCCCGACGCGCCGACGAACGGGTCACCGCGGACGAGCGTCGGCCAGGCCGCGCGCCAGCGTCTCGGCCCACCACGCGTGTCCCTCCTCGTTCGGGTGGACGTCGAGCGGATCGCGCGACCGCCACCAGTCCCGCTGGTCGGTCCAGCCGCGCGCCTCCATCTCGCGCTGCAGCGCGGGCCAGACGTCGAGGACCGCGAACCCGAGCCGCTCGAGCCGCGGGAGGAGGTCGGCATGCAGGCGGCGCTCGTGCTCCTCCCCCGCCGGGCCGACGAGGGCGAGCGCCTCGAACACGAAGGCGTGAACGGGAACGCCCGCCTCGCGCGCCCGCGCCCCGACGCGGGCGAGGAACGAGAAGTGTCGATCGACCAGCGGACCGGCGACGAGGAACGGGCCGAGCCACTCGTGCTCCTCCCGGCGCCCGAGCGCCCGTTCCTCGATCCGCGCCCGATGCCGGCGGCGGGCGACGAGCTTCCAGAGCGCCGACCCGAGCCGGTTGTCGCCGTACTCCGGCTCCATGCCGATCGGCGCGTCGGGCGAGAGGATCGGGAACGGATCGCGGTGATGGACGTCCCAGAGGACGAGGTCGGGACGCCAGGGGAGGACGGCGACCTCGAACAGCCTCGCCTTCTGCTCGGCGCAGTAGCCGGGGACCGCGAAGACGCGCAGGTCGACCGGGACGCCCCAGACCGTCTCGAGCCGCCGCGCGAGGAGGTGCGGGTACGCGTCCTCGTACGCGACGCGGTGGCCGAACGTCACCGAGGCGCCGACGACGGCGAGGCGCACCGCGCCTCCCGCGCGCGGAGGGGCCGCGCCGCGGGTCGGGATCCGCAGCCCGTCCGCGTCGGTCCGGAGGCGCACGCCCCCCCAGTCCTCGTCGAGGTGCGGGCGGAGCTCGTAGTAGAGCGCCGGGTCGTCGGAGTAGCGGGTGAACGGAGCGAGGTACCCCGGCACACGCGCCGCGCGGAGCCTGGCGACGTCGACCTCGTCCGCGGCGAAGGCCCGGACCAGCACCTCGCCCGCCGCGAGCCCGAGGAGGGGCGCCGCGAGGAGCGCCGTCGTTCGCCGCGACACGCGCACGCGATCGGCTCAGGCGGAGACGACCATCAGGTCGAGGGTCCGGCGGTGCGGGGCGTGACGGTGCTCGAACAGGAAGACCCCCTGCCACGTGCCGAGGACGAGGTCGGCGCCGGCGACGACGAACGACTCCGAGGTCCGCGTCAGGGCGGCGCGGATGTGGGCCGGCATGTCGTCCGGACCCTCGGCGTCGTGCTCGTACGCGGGGTCCCCGTCCGGCGCGATCCGATCGAAGAACCGCTCGAGGTCGCGGCGGGCCGACGGATCGGCGTTCTCGGCGACGACGAGGCTGGCGCTCGTGTGCCGGAGGAACACGACGCAGATCCCCTCCGCGACGCCCGCCTCCCGCACGGCGGCGCGGACCTCCGACGTCACCTCGTGGAGGCCCCGGCCGCGGGTCCGGACGGCGATCGAGCTGCGCACGTCAGATCGCCTCCGGAGAGGGCGCCACGCTCGGGTCCGGCTCGATTCGGCGCATCGACACGTCCTCCGGCTTCTGTCGGCGATACGGACGAGCCCAAGATACACCGGTCGTCGGGGAGGCAGGACGGCGAGCGGCTGATAGACTGTCCGGCTTTCCCGGATCCCGGCTTCGAGGTCGACGATGACTACCGCCCCCGCCACTTCGCTCACTCTCCTCTGCGCCGAGAAACGCTACGACGAGATCGAAGAGAAGTGGATGGCCGCGGTCGAGCAGGGGTACCGCGACCTCGAGGACTACCGGCGCGCGGCGCTCGGCCTGATCGAGGGGGGGCGCGGCGGGACCGCGTCGGCGCTCCTCGGCGTCCTGGTCGACGCGATGGCGGGCGAGGACGTCGACGAGGAGCGGGTCCGGTTCGCCGAGACCGCGGTCCGGCTCGGCATCATCGACTCGACCGTGCGGTCGGCGGCGTCGCGGATCCACGCCAAGGCGGGCGAGACCCGCCTCCCGGCCCTCCTGAAGATCGTCGAGGAGAAGGACAGCGAGACGAACCGCGAGCGCGTGCTGAAGTGCGTCGACTTCGCGCCGGGGAGCTTCGTCGACGGCACCGAGCGGGTCGGCCCCGAGCGGGTGGTCTCGTTCGACGAGTCCGAGGGGTTCACGCTCGACGACGGCGAGTCGCCCCGGGTCCTCACGGTCGAGGCCGCGGCCGCCGAGCTGACCGCGCTCTCCGACGACAACTTCCGCGCCCTCCTCCGCTTCGACGTCGACCGCCTGAAGCAGATGGCGAAGGACGACCCGGACGGCCTCGTCCGCTGCGCGCTCGCCGCGTCGAACGGCCGGCTGGAGTGGCCGAAGCTGAAGAAGCTGATGGCGCGCGGCGTGGTGGCGCCGAACCAGTTCTCGCGCTGGTGGAACAAGGCGAAGGGGCTCGTCGAGCGCGACCCGATGGTGCAGGTGTACGGCGACAAGGAGCCGATCCTGATCCTCCGCGACGACCCGATCTCGCACGAGGAGGAGATGCAGAGCCGGATCGAGCGGGCCGAGTCGGCGCTCGAGCAGGTCGCGCTGGTGCTGGAGTACCTCGCCTCGGTCGACCAGGGACACGAGGCGGACCGCGCGTTCCTCACGAACTGCGCCGAGCTCCTGGTGACGATCGCGAACGACGCGACGGCCGACGACCCGGTCTCCCTCCTCGCCGCGGCGGTCCACGCCGACGTGGCGGAGCGGCTCGGCGACGACGCGCCGGGCGGCATCGACGTGGCGGCGCTGGTCGCCCGGGAACAGCTCGGGACCGCCCCGCAGGTCCTCTCCGACGAGGACCAGGTCCGCCGGGCGCTGGTCTGGCTGAAGGAGAACGGCGAGGAGGCGTGGCCGGCCGTCTACGCGCAGGTCCTCCCGACCGCTCCCGGTCGGCTCCCCGATCTCCTGGCGCGCGAGCTCCTGACCGCCGGCAAGACCGAGCTCGTGGTCGAGGTCGTCCAGTCGATCCTCGCCACGCCGCACCGGTTCGGCGAGGGGGTCTTCTGGCTCTGGAAGGCCTCGAGCACGGGCACGCTGGAGGAGCTCGCGTTCCTCGACGCGGGGAAGGTGACCCTCGCCATGCTCCGGCTGATGGACTCCTGGGCCCGCTCGGCCAAGTCGCAGGTCACGAAGGAGCAGAAGGCGCTCCTGACCCGGATGAAGAGCGCGCTCTCGGCCGGCAACTTCAAGACCGCGAAGACGGTCTGCGAGGAGGCGAACTCGGCGCTCGCGGTCCAGCTCCACGGCGCGGTGAAGGACAACCAGGGGATCACCGAGGTCATCCGCCATCAGATGACGTCCGCCCTGATGAAGGTCCACTCCGACGCGATCATGGGGACGCGCGAGCTGTGGGAGGAGGACGACGTCATCTACGTCAGCCCCCGCGGCCTGAAGCGGCGCGAGAAGGAGTTCGAGCAGATCGTCAACGAGGACATGGTGAAGAACTCCGCCGCCATCGGGCATGCCGCCGACTTCGGCGACCTCTCCGAGAACGCCGAGTTCACGGCCGCGCTCGAGCAGCGCGACTTCCTC
>JAUIEL010000137.1 GCA_030428825.1 bacterium | reverse complement strand
CGGCGCGTTCCGCTCCCGCGCGAGGTCGCGCCCGTGCGCCCCCGGGTCCGCGCCCAGACCGGCCGCCGCCAGCACGGTCGGCACGACGTCGACGTTCCCCGCCAGGTCCCGCCGCCGCACCCCGGCCGGGAACCCCGGCCCGCGCACCACGAACGGGACGTGCAACGCCTCCTCGAAGACGAACTCGCCGTGGCTGATGTACAGGCCGTACCGCGTCCGGTCGTCCCCGTGCTTGTGCTCGGCGTGGTCGTACATCCCCTCCCCGTGGTCCGACGTCACGATCACCAGCGTCTCGTCGAGGACGCCGCGCTCGTCGAGGGCCTCGAGGATGCTCCCGACCGCCTCGTCCGCGTACCGGATCTCCCCGTCGTACCACGCGATGACGTCCTCGACGTTCCGCGCCCCGTCGAGGTCGATCCGCTCCAGGACGTCGTCCGGCTGGCGCGCCGCGAGCTCCGCGACCCGGGCCGCCGACGGCTCGCCCGGGTCGAACCGCAGGCGCTTCGGCGGCCGGTACGGGTAGTGCGGGTCGTAGAGCTGGAACCACGCGAAGAACGGCGGCTCGAACGCCGCGACGCGCTCGCGCGCCAGTCGCGTCACGTCGTCCGCCCGCATCGTCTTTCGCCCCTTCCGGAGCTCCGCCACCTCGTACGCGTCGAACCCCCGCTCGAACCCCGTCCCCTCGAACAGGAGCGGGTTCGCCACCACGGCCGCCGTGTCGTACCCCGCGACGCGCAACCGCTCGGCGAGCGTCGAGGCGCCGGACGGGACCGACGCGTAGTTGGCGAGGACGTACCGACCGGTGAAGAGCGACGTCATCGACGGGAGCGTCCACGGCGCCTGCGCCCACGCCCGCTCGAACAGCGTCCCCTGCTCGGCCATCCGGGCGAGGTTCGGCGTCGTGTCGCGGTGGTACCCGTACGGCGTGGTGTGGTCGGCGCGGAGCGTGTCGACCACGATCAGCACGACGTTCGGTGGACGCCGCTCGGCGCACGTCGGGAGGACCGCGGCCGCGAGGAGCGCGGCGGCGAACCTTCGGATCGCCGCGCCCGTCGCCGCGAGGCCCCGACCGGCTCGGCGGGGAGGCGGGGCGGCGGCGAGCGAGAGGGGGAGAGCGACGTTCGGCGCGAGCGGCGGCATGGAGCCCGAACGATAACAGTCCGCCGAAGAAGTGCCGTGGGTGCGAGGCGAGTTCCTCGCGGCCGAGCTCGAGGCGCGCGTCCGGAGGCGATTCGCCGATTCCTCTCGATCCGGATGATCGGGTCGACGCGGAGATCGGCCGCGAGGAGCCGTCGCAGCCCCGCACGACTTCTTCGACGGGCCGACAACAGCCGGAGCGGTCGAGGACGCCGCCTCTATGCTCGGTCGCGCATGCCCCGCCGCTCCCGCCGCTCCGCTCCGCTCGCCGCCGTGCTCCTCGCGTGCGTCGCCACCGCGTGCCGCGCGCCGTCGACCGTGCTCGATCCGTCCGCGCTCCCGGAGCGCGGCTTCGAGTTCTACTCGGGGAGCGACGGCGTCGCCGGCGACCTCTGGCTCGGCTTCACGACCTTCACCCACGCCGAGAGCGGTCGGACGTGCGTCCTCCTCCCGGTCTATCACGTCGCGGAGGCGCGGTTCTACGAGGAGGTGCAGCGCGAGATGGACGCGGCCGACGTCGTGCTGACCGAAGGGGTCGGCGGCGCGCCCTCGCTCTCTCCGGCCCTCTTCCTCACGTCGTACGCCTTCGCGAACTATCGGCGCGTCGCGTCGCTCGCCGGCCTGACCCACCAGGGGGAGGCGATCGCCTGGCGCCCGAACCAACGGAACGCCGACCTCCGGATGGCGGAGTTCCAGGCGTCGTGGCCGTGGTCGACGCCGATCGGGCAGGCGCTCGCCCTGCCGGTCGTCGCCGTCGCCTGGGACACCGCGATCGTCCTCTCCTGGTTCGAGCGGGGCGGCCAGGCCCTCCTTGGCCGCGGCGACGTCTTCCGCGCCGCGTGGCGCCACTGGATGGTGAGCGACGCCGACGACGAGACCGACTCGAGCATCCTCCTCCCCGGCGTCATCGAGACGCGGAACGAGCGCCTCCTCGAGCGGCTCGACGAGGTCGCGGCCGACGAGATGGTCCGGCGCGTCGCGGTCCCGTGGGGCGCCGCGCACTTCCCGTCCCTGAAGCCGGAGCTCGAGGATCGCGGATGGACCGAGTCGGACCACCGCTGGGTACGCGCGGTGTCGGTCCGCGAGCTCCTCGAGGACGGCGACGACGACGCCGAGCGCCCCGACGAGGCGTTCGACCTGTTCGTGCCGTATCTCGGCCAGGTCCGCTCGCACGGCGCGGCCTGGAACCTCTCCCTCCTCCTGCACGCCGTCTCCTTCGACCGGCGCGCCGGCGGGGAGTCGCGCCTCGAGCTCCTGTGGGAACTCCTCCTATCGCTCCGACGAAACGCGGCGGCCGGAGAGTTCGAACTGCAGCTCCTTCCCTCGCTCCTCGGGCGCCCCTTGCTGTTCGAATACCGGGGCCGGCGGGACGACGGGCGGCTGCGGTTCCTCTGGTTCTTCGAGGTCTGATCGGTGGCGAAGCGCAGGGACGAGCTCGGGACGGTCCGGGTCCCCGAGGAGATGGCGCCGTTCTTCCGCGCCGCGGAGCGGGTCGTCTCGGAGTACTTCCGGCGCTGGAACGCCGACCCGGCGCGCGGGACGATCGAGATCTGCGGCGAGCGGTACGTCCTCGTCCGCGCCGCCTCGCTCTCGGTCGAGTTCCACGAGCTCGTCCGGGACCTCTACGGCCCGGAGAAGCACGGCGAGGCGGACGACTTCTCCCGCAACATCCTGTTCGACCTCGCCCACGCCATCGGCAAGTCGGACGCCCGGAACTTCCACTCCCGGATGGGGCTCGACGACCCTCTCGACCGCCTGTCGGCCGGGCCGATCCACTTCGCCCACACCGGCTGGGCGTTCGTCGACATCTCGCCGGAGTCCCGCACCGGCGGTCCCGACGAGTACGAACTCCTGTACGACCACCCGTACTCGTTCGAGGCGGACGCGTGGCTCTCCGCCGCGCGCCGCCCCGACTTCCCGGCGTGCACCATGAACGCGGGATACTCGTCGGGGTGGTGCGAGGAGAGCTTCGGGATGAAGCTCGTCGCGACCGAGGTGACCTGCCGCGCACGCGGGGACGAGGCGTGCCGGTTCCTGATGGCGCACCCGGACCGGATCGAGGAGCGGGTCGAGCGGTACCGCGCCCGCGTCCCGGCCGCGGCGGCCGAGAAGGAGCGCACCGCGGTCCCCGACTTCTTCGCCCGGAAGCGGCTCGAGGACGAACTCCGCCGCGCCCGCGACGACCTCGAGCGACGGGTCGACGAGCGGACCGAGGAGCTCCGCCGCGCGAACCAACGGCTGCAGCGGGAGATGGTCGAGCGCGAGGCGATCGAGCGGCAGCTCCGGCAGTCGCAGAAGCTCGAGGCGCTCGGCCGGCTCGCGGGCGGGATCGCGCACGACTTCAACAACCTCCTGACCGCGATCCGGGGGTACGCCGAGCTCCTCTCGGACGAGGAGGTCGAACCGCCGTGGCGCGGCTTCGGCCAGGAGATCGCGCGGGCGGCGGACCAGGCGTCGAAGCTGACGCGCCAGCTCCTCGTCTTCAGCCGACAGGAGGTGACGAGCCGGCGGACGGTCGACCTCGCCGCGACGGTGCGGCGCACGAGCGAGATGCTCCGCCGCCTCCTCGGCGAGCGGATCTCGCTGGAGACCGACGACTCCCTCGGACCGCACCCGATCGAGGCGGACGAGGGGCAGCTCGAGCAGATCGTCGTGAACCTCGCCCTGAACGCGCGCGACGCGATGCCGGACGGCGGCACGCTCTCGGTTCGGATCGACGCCTCGGACGTCGACGCCGACCGGGCGAGGAGGCTCGGCGTCGCCCCGGGACCGTACGTCCGCCTCACCGTCGCCGACACCGGCCACGGCATCCCCCCCGAGATCGTCGCGCACGTCTTCGACCCGTTCTTCACGACCAAGCCGGCGGGGAGCGGGACCGGACTCGGACTCTCGACGGTCTACGGCATCGTGCAGCAGGGCGCGGGCGCGATCACGGTCCGGAGCGAGCCCGGACGCGGCGCGACGTTCGAGCTCCACTTCCCCCGCTCGCCGGACGAGGCGGACGACCCGGCCGCGCCGACGTCCCGGTCGCCCGAGGACGCGGACCGCCCGCGCGTCGTGTTGCTGATCGAGGACGAGGCGACGGTGCGGGAGTTCGTCCAGATCGTCCTGGAGCGGCACGGGCACCGCGTCCTCGCCGCCGCCTCGGGCGCGGAGGCGCGAGCGCTGTTCGATCGGTACGCCGACGACGTCGACCTCGTGCTGACCGACGTCATCCTCCCCGACCGGAGCGGCCCCGAGCTCGCCCGCGCCCTCTCGGCGCGACGGCCCGAGCTCCCGGTCGTCTACATGTCCGGCTACACGGACGCCGAGCTGGAGCGGCACGGCGTGAACTCGGCCGACGGGGAGTTCCTGCAGAAGCCGTTCTCGATCGACTCGCTGATGACGCGGGTCGCGAGCGCCCGGCGTCGGTAGTCCGACCGCGCCGGGCGGGTCGGACGGTACGATCTCCGCCGTGAACCGCGCGCCCCTCCCGACCGCCCTCCTCCTCGCCGGCCTCGCGACGAGCCTCTCCGGGCTCCCGTCGTGCGCCGAACGGCCCCGTCCGCCGCGCCACCTGATCTTCCTCAGCCTCGACACGACCCGCGCCGACCACCTCGGCGCCCACGGCGGGACCGCGGCCCGGACGCCGCGCCTCGACGCGCTCGCCGCCGAGGGGGTCGTCCTCGACGACATGAACACCGTCGCCACCACCACCCTCCCCGCGCACGTGTCGATGTTCACGGGGACGTGGCCGCAGCGGCACGGCGTGGTCCGGAACGGCTACACCGTCCACCGGTCGAACGAGCTGCTGCCGGAGCGCCTCACGGAGGCCGGCTTCCACACCGCCGGGTTCTCGAGCGCGGTCGCCCTCTCCGAGCTCCTCGGGTTCGACCAGGGGTTCGCGGTGTGGGACCAGGACGAGGACACCTTCGAGGGCCCGGTGGTCGCGAACCGGGAGGCGCGCCGGGCCGACGCGATCACCGACGCGACGCTCGCGCACCTCGACTCGGCCGCGGCGCGCGACGCCGAACGCCTGTTCCTGTTCGTCCACTACACCGACCCCCACGCGCCGTACGACCCTCCCGAGCCGTTCCGCTCCGCCGCGAAGGCGCCGGTCGACGCCGACGGATCGTGGGTCGCCGTGAAGCGGGCCCAGCACGCCCACCAACGCGCGGCCGGCCACACCGCGCCGGTCGTCGGCCAGCTCAGCCCCGCGCTCGCGCTCGATCCGCCGGGACGGCCGCTCCCGGGGGACGAGGGGAGGGCGCGCCTCTACGCCGGCGAGGTCGAGTTCCTCGACCACCACGTCGGGCGGCTCCTCGACGGGCTCGACGCGCGCGGCATCCTCGACGACGCCCTGGTCGTCGTGACGTCCGACCACGGCGAGACGTTCTGGGAGCACGGCGACGTCTGGAGCCACGGGCTCGCGGTGTACGACACGACGGTCCGGGTCCCGATGATCCTCCGCTACCCCGGCGCCGCCCACGCCGGCACCCGCCTCGACGTCTGCGCGTCGCTGGTCGACCTCCTGCCGACGATGCTCGCCGCCCTCGGGCTGCCCGAGGCGAAGGGGATCGACGGCGTCGACCTCGGGCCGGCGATCGCGGGGACCGGCGGCGCCGCGTTCGACCGCGGACCGGTCTACGCCATCGCGCCGGGGACCGGGCCGGGGCTGGAGGAGGGGACCGGACCTTGGAAGGGGGAGCGGAAGTCGCACGCGATCCGCGACGGCCGCTTCAAGGCGATCTGGACCCCGTACCTCGGGACGCTCGAGCTGTACGACCTGGCCGCCGACCCGGGGGAGCGGAACGACCTGATGCGGAGCTCGCCCGAGCCGGCGACGCTCGAGCGCGGCGCGCGGCTGAAGGATCGACTGGCCGCGTGGATCGCCACGGCCCGACCGCGGCCGTCGGTCTTCTATCCGCGCGTCAAGACCGGCGACCCGGCGCGGGACGCGCAGGCGCGCCGGTACCTCGAGCAGCTCCAGCAGATGGGATACGCGGGCGGCGATGGAGACTGAGCCGACCGGCTTCCCGCGGCCCAGCTGGATCGAGTGGCTCTGCCTCCCGGCCGGCGTCTACCTCGCGCTGCACTACGCGTGGCTTCTCGACGACGGCTACGTCTACTTCAAGTACGTCGACAACCTCCTCTTCCTCGGCCACGGTCTCGTCTACAACCCGGGCGAGTCGGTCGAGGGGATCTCGAGCCCGGGCTGGACGCTCCTGCTCGCCGCGCTCCGGTCGGCGGAGATCGGTTACTGGACCCTCCTGCGCGGGATCGCGGTCGCGGCGTACGCCGTGTTCTGGGCGACCCTGGTCTCGCTGCGCGGGGCGACGTCGCCCGCCCGCGACGCGCCGGTCGTCTCGTTCCCGCTCGTCTACCTGACGTTCCACTACGGGGTCGGGTGCTACTGGACGTCGGGGACCGAGTCCCCGCTCGGGCTGGTGATCGCGGCGGCGCACGCGCTCTTCGTCGTCCGCCCGTCGAGCCGCCCCGCGACCGTCGCCGTCGCGCTCGGGCCGCTCGTCCGCCACGAGCTCGCCCTCCCGTTCCTCGCCGCCTTCGCGTGGAAGTGGCGGCGCGAGCGGCGGTTCCCGCTCGGGATGCTCCTGCTCGCCGGCGTGCCGATGGCCGCGTGGATGCTCTTCCGCGTCCGGCAGTACGCGGACCTCTTCCCCAGCACCTTCTACCTGAAGGACACGGTCGACGTCGCGCAGGGATGGGCGTACGTCGTCGACACCGCGGGGCCGTACCTCGTGGCCGTCTGGGCGCCGACCCTCGCCGTCCTCTGGTTCGTCGTCCGGGGGCGGATGGGGAGGGCGAGCCTCGGCCGCGAGCGGCTGGTCCAGCTCGGCCTCGCCGCCCTCGTCGTCGCCTACGTCGTGAAGATCGGCGGGGACGCGCGCCACTTCCGGTACCTCGCGTTCCCGTTCGTGCTCCTCTGCTGCGCCGGCTCCGGCGTGCTCGAGACGGCGGTGCTGCGGGTCGCCCCGCGACGGGGGGCCGCGCTCGCCGCCGTCGTCGCCGTGGCGGTCGCCGCGCTCGCGTTCTCGCGCGGCCCGCGGCAGCTCGACGTGCACCCGTTCCGCCTCCCGCCCGGCGCGCGCCTCGTCGACAAGATCGCCGACGCCGCGCACCACCGCATCCACGCCGACCTCCCCCGCCTCTCTCCGTGGGAGAGCGGCGACGCGATCGAGATGCTCCCGCGCTACGAGGAGCTCCGCGACCGAGACGGAGAGATCCCGATCGGCGGCGTCGTGGCGCACTTCATCTGCTGGAAGCTGTACGAGCGACCGGACCGCTGGGCGACCCACAGCCTCGGCCTGACCGACATGATCCTCGCGCGGACCGTGATGCCCGCCGACCGGCCCTCCCACAAGAACGGGCTGAAGCCGCTCGCGCGGGACCTCGCGCTCGTCCAGCACTGGCGCGGGAGCGACCCGCCCTCGCCCGGCCTCCACCGGCGCGCGGTCGAGGCGGGCGTCGCGGCGCCGTGGATCGCGGCGAACCTCGAGACGATCGAGGCGCTCGAGCGGAAGATGTACAACCGCCACGACCTCCTCGAGAACCTGAAGCTCGCCTTCACGTTCCCGGGGCGGATCGTCCCCTGAGGACGACCGTCTCGCGCGTCAGTCGACGGTGATCGACTTGCTGACGTTCTTCGGCACGTCCGGGTGCACGCCGTGCCCGGGGAGCCCGATCCGATCGAGCCACGCCATCTTCAGCCGGCTCATCTTCAGCGCCAGCCGCTGCAGCACGACCGTCGCCGAGAAGACCGTCATCAGCGTGTCGTGCGTGCGCGGCAGCGTGATGACGACGGCCCGGTAGTCCTCGTTGTCCGCCGGCGCCTTGGTCGCGGCCTGTCGGAGGTCGGGGTGGTCCTCGGCGATCACCACGGTCTGGGCGCCGCGGATCTTGTGGGTGTTGATCTGCGACACGGTGAGCTGGACGTCCCGCTCGTCGGGGCCGGTGATGTAGACCAGCGGGTAGTCGCGGTAGAGCCGCTTCAGGAGGTCGTCGCGCACCAGGTGCTCCTCGAGCAGCGACCGCTCCTCGTCGGAGAGCGACAGCGACGCGGTGGCCGGCGAGAAGACGGAGTCCGTCGCCGCCTGCGCCAGCCGGCGCTGCGCGTCCGCGTCGAGCCCGCGCCGCGCCGCCTCGCCGACCACCCCGGCGACCGCGCGACCGAGCCCCTTCAGGAGCCCGTCGATCTCCTCGGGTCCGTGCACGGTGTTGACGCCGAGGATCGTGTTCGGGCCGTGCTTGAACTCCGACCCCTCGAACCCCTCGGTGTGGTTCAGGACGACCTCCCGGACCTTCAGCGCCCCCTCGAGCGCCACCGGCGTGATCCGCGTGGCGAGGATCTGGAGGCTCGGGCGGAGGTAGAGGAGACGCGCCGCCTGCTCGACGTCGGCGTCCGTCGAGTCGAACGTCTCGCGGATCAGGTCGGGGAGGCGCGGGAGCCGCGCGAACCGCCCCTCCAGCTCGGCCGCCAACCGCGACCGCGCCGCGTCGTCGAGGTCGTCGGCCGAGGTCACCCGCCGCTCCGCCAGGCGGAGCGCGAGGCCGTAGGCGACGGCCATCTGGTTCATGAAGCTCTTCGTCGCGGGGACCGCCACCTCGGGGCCGCACCGGAGCGGGAGAACGAGGTCGCACTTCTCCTGCCCGATCGTCGAGCTGACGTTGTTGACCAGCGCGATCCGGCGGATGTCGCGCCCGGACGCGGCGACGTCGTTCAGGACGTCGATCAGGTCCTTCGTCTCGCCCGACTGGCTGATCGCCAGGAACAGGTCCCCGTCCCGGAGCGAGCGGGAGTGCTGGCCGCGGAACTCGCCGGGGAGGATCGGCACCAGCTCGACCTGCGCGATCTCGTTGAAGAAGAGCGCCGCCGCCTTCGCCGCGTGATAGGAGCTCCCGCACGACACGGCGAACAGCCTCCCGCCCCGACGGCGCGTCTCCTCGCACGCGTCGCAGAACCGCTCGACCGCGAGCTCGTGCTCGACCAGCTCCTCGCACTCGAGGATCGCGTCGAGCGTGCGGACCGCCAGCCGGTCGTCGCCGTCGCGCGTCCACGGGACGACGTCGGCGAGGAGCCCCGCCTCGGACGACACCAGCGCCTCGGCGAGCCGCTCGTTCCCGCCCGCGTCGACCGTCCGGCGCATCCCGTCGGGGACGCGGGCGAGCAGCGCGCGGAACGCCTCGCCGTCGACCAGCCGCCGGAACGCCCCTCGAACCCCCTCGTCGCTGGTCTCGGCCCGCAGCTCCTCGAGCCCGGCCTGGATCCGGGCCCGCTCGTCGTCGCCTCCCTCGTCGAGCACCGGCCGGAGCGCGCGCACCGCCTCGCTGCCGCCGAGGAACATCCGCACGACGTCGCGGCACGTCCGCTGCTGCGCCGAGATCTCCTGGTCCATGAACGTCTCGAACGGCGGCACCAGCGCCGTGTCCTTCGCGCGCAGGCGGCTCCGCACCGGCGCCCGCTCGAGCGGCGTCGGCGCGCCCCCCTTCTCGCCGAGCCGGTAGACCCTCGCCGACCGCGCGTCGAACTCGACGAACTCCCCCTCCGCCATCGGCAGCAGCACGCGGGTCAGGCGGAGGACCGCGGAGAGGTCGGACGACGCGATCCCGAACGCCCCGCCGCGCCCCGCCTCGCCGGAGCCGCCGGCGCCGCCGAAACCGAAGTACAGGGACGAGCCCCGCTTGATCGCCCAGAGCGCGCGACTGACCGGGTCGACGATCACCGCGGAGTACGAACCGCGCAGCCGAGCCGCGGCGCCGGAGACCGCCCGGCGCATCGCCGCCCGCCGCTCCCCGTCGTCCTCGCGCGCCGACACGGCCAGCAGGTCGAGCTCCCTCGCGAACAGGTGCTCGACGGTGTGGACGACCATCTCGCCGTCGTTGTCCGACTTGACGTCGTGCCCCTCCTCCAGCAGCCACCGCTTCAGGTCGTCGCAGTTCGTCACGTTCCCGTTGTGGGCCCCGTAGACGTGGACCTTGCACCGCATGTCGTGCGGCTGGGCGTTCAGCTCGTCGACCGCGCCGAACGTCGCCCACCGGACCTGCCCGCAGAGGATCGACCCGGCCATGTCGACGATGCCGAGGTCCTCGACCAGGACGGACGGCGCGCCGACCCCCTTCCGGAGCCGGACCTCCGTCCCCTCCCCCTGCACCGCGGCGCCGGTCGAGTCGTAGCCGCGGTACTCGAGCTGCCGCAGCAGCTCGCCCGCGACGTGACCGAGGTCGTCGCGGTGCTTCTCGAAGACGAGGCCGATGACTCCGCACATGGTCGAGCGCTCCGACGGGAGAGGGGCGAGAAGGAGAGATTACCCCTTCCCGCCCCTCATCGACCGGAGCGGTCGGCCGGCACGAGCGCCGAACTCAATCCTCCGGCGGGGTCGTGGGGAGCGGCGGGACGTCCTGCCCGCAGGTCCAGGGGAACGGCTCCCACTTCGTCTTCTTCCCCTTGTGGTCCAGGATCGTCCCTTTCGCCTTCTCCGGGAGGACCTGGAGCGACTTCAGGAACTCGATCACCTTCGCCTGGATCTCGTCGGAGAGGGCGTGCCACTGGAGCATCACGCCGGACGCCTCGCCCGCGTGCGCCTCGATCGCCTCCCGGAGCGTCGTGAACTTCCCGTGGTGGAAGTACGGCATTCCGCTGGCGACCCCCCAGAGGCGGGGCGTGACGAACATCCCGTTCCCGCCGAAGAACTCCGGCGACCCCGGCTCCGCCAGCATGTCGAGCGGCTCGCGGTTCGGGTCGTCCGGCCCGTCGGTGATGTCGTGCCGCTTGAAGTCGGAGAAGACGAACACCTCGACCGCGCCGGTCTTCTTGCTCTTCTTCAGACGCGGCCGCGGCAACCCCTTCCCGCCGAGGTCGAGCACCACCGACCCGACCTGGCTGTGGTAGGCGCCCCCCTCCTGCAGCGTCCCCGCCGGGTTGAACGGGTTCGGCTCGAGGAAGAGGTCCGACTCGAGCGGCAGGCACGGGACGTGGCACGAGGCGCAGCCGATGTCGACGAACACCTGCTCGCCCGACAACACCGCCTGTCGCGCCTCCTTCGACTTCGGCAGGACCCGTCCCGGCGGCGCGAGCGCGGCCTGGAAGAGCGTCACCGCGGTCACGTCGGCGCGGGTCAGCTCGTCGGCGATCCCGTCCTGGTCCGGGTCGAGGCCGTCCCCCGCCCGCTCGACCGCCTGGAGGCCGATGTGGTGGTTGTACGCCCCGACCGTGAACTGCCGGATCGAGACCGTCGCCGCGCCGTGGCTGAACGGCTGCACCACCAGGCTCGGCGGATCGGTCGGCCCGGTCGACTCGAGGCTCGAGGGCGGGAGCCCCTCCACGCCGTCGGTCTTCCACGTCCCGTTCACGGTCCGAACCAGCGTCCCGAACGAGATCCCCTTCGACTTCAGGTCGACGAAGGAGTTCGGCCCGAGGGCGTTCCGCTGCGCCCGGAGGTCGGCGGTGATCTCGCGCGCCAGGAGCTCGACGTAGCCGGCCCCGAACAACGCCGGCGTCGACCGCGGGTTCCCGATCGAGTCGCCGGTCGTGACGCCGCCGTTCTCGTCGAGCATCCCCTTCGTCTGCACCGGGTCGGCGACGTCGAAGGTCGCGTAGTCGAACCGCTCGGCGAGCACGAACGCGTTGGTGAAGAACTCCCCGCCGCCGCCCGGACGCGGATCGGCGTGACACCCGGCGCACGACGTCGCCTCGGGCGACGACAGCCGGTTGAAGTTCCGCGGGAACACGAGCGGATCGGTCGGGTCGGAGAGCGGCGCTCCGACCCCCTTGAGCTGCGGTCGGCCCATCCCGTCCTGGACGGTCCACTTGGCGCGGAACAGGTGCTCCCCGTGCTTCAGGAGCTTGCCGAGCGGGACCGTCACCTCCTCGCCGTCGACGAGGTGGACCGGGACCGCCTTCTCGGATCCGATCTCCTGCGCGGCGGCGGACGACGGGAGGAGGCCCGCCGCGGCGAGGACCGCGGCGGCGCGAAGG
>JAUIEL010000882.1 GCA_030428825.1 bacterium | reverse complement strand
CAGAACCCCTCGAACGGCGACACGTATCCGCCCGTGGGAAGGATACCGAACCAGCCGCCGACAAAGAGAATGAGGATCAAGCCCAGCCAGAAACTGGGTATCGACATCCCGGCCAGCGACACGATGTTCATCGTCCGCCCGAGCGCCACGAGGACCACGATCGACGCGACGACCGAGATCGGGATCGCCACGCCGATGATGCCGACGGTCCGGAGCGAGCGGAGGAAGAGGAGGAGCGTCAGCGTGGCGAGGATCCCCCCGACCAGGATGTTGCTCTGCACCAGCCCGAGCGCGTCGTTCACGTACGTCGTCGCGTCGTACGTCTGCACCAGCCGCAGCGTCCCGTCGAGGCCGAGCCGCGCCGCCTCCTGGTCGAGCAGCCCCCCCTCCCGGTTGAGCGACGCCAGCTCCGCCTGGATCCGCTCCATCGTGTCGAGCAGGTTCGCGCCGAGGGCGAGCTGGAAGTTGAAGAACGGGACGAGGTGCCCGCGGGCCCGGGCCCAGTTCCGCAGCTCCTTGAACTCCTCCCGCACCTCCGCGACGTCGCGCAGGTAGACCGGCCCCGCGTCGGTCCGACGGACGACGAGGTCCTCCACCGACTCGACGTCGAGGAAGCGCCCGACGGTCCGGATCCGGACGTCCGCCTTCCCCTCGGTCAGCTTCCCGCCCGAGTAGTTGTCGTTGCTCAGGTCGATCGCCTGGAGCAGCTCGGCGTACGTCATCCCGCGGCGCGCCAGCGCCTCGGGATCGACGACGATGTGCACCTCCCGCTCGCGGGTCCCGACCATCCCGACCTGCGAGACGCCGGGGATCCGCTCGAGGCGCGGCCGGAGCCGCCGCTCCATGAAGTCGTGAAGCGTCGACGCGTCGAACGTCGGGTCGGACGGCGACAGCGCGATCCACGCGATGTAGTCGACCGAGTCCGGATCGACGTCCTCGATCTCCGGTTCGTCGACCCCGACCGGGTAGCCGGGGACCTCGGAGAGCTTCTGGTCGACCTCGGCCATCGCGTCGTCGATGTCCGTCCCGACCAGGAACTCGAGCCGGATCGACCCGGAGCCGGCGCGGCTGATGCTCGTCATCGAGACGAGCCCCGACAGGTCGCCGAGGCGCTGCTCCTGCTCCTCGATGACGTCGCTCTCGATCTCCGCCGCGGAGGCGTTCTCCCAGTACGTGGTCGCGGCGACGACGACCGAGTCGACGGTCGGCGTCATCTGGATCGGGACCTCGCGGAACGCGACGAGCCCGGCGAGGATCGAGAGGAGGACGCCGACCGCGACGGTGATCGGCTGGCGGACCGAAAGATCGACGAGTTTCACGAGTCGCTCGGGTCGGCGGCGCCGACGACCTCACCGGGGAGGAGCACGGGATCGGGCGTCTCGACGCGGAGGGGCGCGAGCGGCGCGCCGGGGAGGAGGCGCTCGTTCCCCTCGACGACGAGCTCGTCCCCGGGCGAGAGCGGCCCCTTCGCCACGGCCACGTGGCGGACCAGCTCGAACCGGACCTCCACCGGGACCGGCTCGGCGCTCGGACCGCCCTCGCCCGCGCGGACCCGCACGACGCTGACGCCCCCGCCGCGCCGCACGAGCGCGTCCTTCGGCACGAGGAGCTCCTCCTCGGCGGCGCCGACCGGGATCCAGGCGGCGGCCGACTGGCCGGGGGAGAGCTCGCCCTCCGGGTCGTCGAGGTCCGCGATCAGGAAGAAGGTCCGCGCGCGCTCGTCGACGCGGGGGAGGACGCGGAGGCGAGTGACCGGACGGATCTCGCCGGTCGACAGCTCGACGTGGGTCGCGGACGGGTCCGCGACGAGCCGGCCGAGGACGCGCTCGGGGACCTCGAGCCACGCCTCGATCGTCCCGACCGACTGCACCGTGACGAGGGGGTCGCCCGGTCTCACCCACTCGCCCGGCTCGGCGAGCCGCTCGACGACGCGCCCGGCGAACGGCGCCCGGACCTCGGCGTCGCTGATGCGGACCGCGAGGTACGCGAGCGCCGCCTCCAGCGCGGCGAGGGTCTGCTCGGTCGCGCGGAGCCCCGCCTCGCCGGTCTCGACCGCGGTCCGCGCGTTCCGGAGATCGCGCTGCGAGACCGCGTTCTCCCGCGCCGCCGCCTCGAGCGCCTCGAGGTCGCGCCGCAGGTTCGCCAGCTC
>JAUIEL010000881.1 GCA_030428825.1 bacterium | reverse complement strand
AAGTGCCAGCTCTCGATGAGCGTCTCCGAGTTCTGCATCGGTCAGGAGGCCGGCGGGAAGAACGTGCTCGATGTCGACGCCGCGCTGAAGCGCCTGGAGGAGGTCGACCCCGAGCTCGCGCAGGTCGTCGAGCTGAAGACGTTCGGCGGCCTCGCGATGGACGAGATCGCCGAGGCGCTCGACGTCCCGAAACGGACCATCGAGCGCCGCTGGCGGACGGCGCGGATGTGGCTGCTGAAGGACCTCACTTCGGCGGGGTGAGGTCGGCGGACGGAGCGTGCCCCATCGGCGACGACCGCTCCTCCCCCTCCATCAACCCAACACGCGCTCCCGCAGCAGTTCCCGGTACGCCACCTTCATCGCGTCCGGGAGGAACGAGCGCTCGATCAGCGACTCGCAGGCCGGGAGGTTTCGCCGGAGCGCGTCGATCTCCCGCTCGACGACCTTGTTCGGGAGGCGGGCGGACGCGCCGAGCTCGACCCACGACCGCCGGGTCAGGCCGGCGCGCTTTCCACCGACCGGGAGGGCGAGGGGATCGTCCTCGATCACCAGGCGCGTCGACAGCAGGTCGTACGCCGGCGAGAGCGCGTGACGCCCCTCGTCGTCGGCGAGCAACGAGAGGTTCTTGAGGTGCGCGTCGCCGTTGCCCGTCCACCAGCAGAACAGGAGCTGCCGGAACAGGCGCAACGCGGCGACGCCCGGCTCGGCGGCGTACCGTCGGACGAGCCGGAAGCAGAGCTCGGCCGAGCCGTCGTACTTCTCCTTCGGCGGCTTCTCCGCGAGCTGGCAGAAGTCCTCCTGCCGCCGCTTCCGGCCGTCGTCCGCCCGGTCGAAACGCCGGGTCAGGAAGGCCGGGCTCCCGTCCCGCAGCGGCACGAGAGCGGAAGGCGCGACCTCGAGACCGCACGCCGCGGCCATCCGCATCGTGACGTGCTCGTTCTCGGGGAGGTTCGGGAACGCCTGCGCTTGAGGTTTCAGGATGAACCTCCCGGCGCCGACCTCGGTCCGGAGGGTCGAACGTGCGGCGGTGAGGTTCAGGCTGATCTTCCGCTGCACCCCCGAGAGGCTCGCCCGACCGACCATCGCCAGCCCGACGGTGTGCAGGTGCGCGAGGTCGACGTCGATCTCCGGGAGGCGGGCGGCGCCGACGACGGCGTGGGCGCAGCGCTCGTGCGCCAGCGAACCGACTCGCTCGAGGCCCTCCAGGCAGACGTGACAGCTCGTGGAGTTCACGACGCCTCGCCCGTCTCGTCGTCGGGGAGGACCTCCACCGCGCCGATGCAGTCGCGGCACGTCGCGAGGAGCAGCCCGAAGGCGTCGTCCTTCGCGATCTTCAAGCGCGCGGTCGAGAGGTCGAGAAGCCACCCCTCCGGGAGGAGGTTCTCGAAGAACGGGTGGAGCGAACGGGACCGAACCGGCTCGGACCGGAGCGGCAGGGTCAGCGAGACCGGCACCGCGTCGGCGCGCGCGAGCCACGACTCGAGGTACCGGAACTCGACGCCGTCGTCCCCCTCGGTCAGCCATCCGACCGGCTCGCCGTCGATGCGAACGCGGGCTCGGCGTCGCGGGGTCAACGCTCCACCTCCCGGTCCTCCTCGGGACGCTCGCCCTCCTCATCCCTCGGCCGTTCGACGACCCCCAGGCGCTTCCCGAACACGGCGAGGACCGCGTCGACGGCGTCGAGCCGAAGCGTCGGCTTCTCCCTCTCCAGCTCCGACACGAAGCGGACGCCGACGCCTGCGAGGTCCGCGAGCTCGCGTTGGGTCAATCCGTTCGCCTTGCGACGAGCGCGCACGAAGCCCCCGAGCGATTCCCGATCGGGTTCGTCGTGAGTCGTCTCGGGTGTCGGTTCGGTCTTGTACAACGTGAAATGGTCCTGATCGGGAAGATAACACCGCTCATCAGCGAGGTCCATTCCCGATCGAGATGGCTCGGTCGCCTGCTCAGACCAAGCGGTCGGGTCCGGAGAAACGGCGTTCCCGATCGGGATCACCTGGAACCATCCACCCGGGGACGGTGGGCCGATCTCCCCGGACCGCCGTCACCCCCGGCCTCCCGGGGACGAGCGAGACCGAGTGGATCGAGACGGTCCCGGCGAACGCGTCCGGGTTCACCTCCCAGGCGCATGCGTTCTTGCTCGACGTCGGCTC
>JAUIEL010000136.1 GCA_030428825.1 bacterium | reverse complement strand
CGAGGAGGAGGAGGTGTCCGCCGCCGACCGCGTCGACCAGCGCGCGGACCTCGAGTCCCGCGGCGGCGGCCGACGCCTCCGCCGCGAGCCTCGCCAGCGCTCCCGCGGTCGCCTCCATGGACGGGGTCGAGCTCAGCCGAGCTCGTCCTCGTCGTAGATCCACGGCGCGGAGATGTTGTCGTACGACACGATCTCCCCCTCCTGGAAGAAGATCCCGAGCTCCTTCGCCGCCGCCTCGGGCGAGTCGGAGCCGTGGATCAGGTTGAACGAGTCGCTGATCCCGAAGTCGCCGCGGATGGTGCCGGCCTCGGCGTTCGAGCCGAACGTGGCGCCCATCATCTTGCGGCAGACCGCGATCGCGCCCTTCCCCTCGAGCGCGAGGATCAGCACCGGGCTCTTCGACATGAACGAGACGAGCCCCTCGTAGAACGGCTTCCCCTGGTGATCGGAGTAGTGCTTCTCGAGGGTCGCGCGCGGGATCTGCGTGAACTTCGCCCCGACGATCTTCAGGCCCTTGTCCTCGAATCGGCTCAGGATGCGACCGCAGAGCTGCCGCTGGACCGCGTCCGGCTTCAGGATGATGAGAGTCCGCTCCACGTCATGCTCCTTCTTGGGATCGGAAAAAGCCCGCGAGTATACTCGCCGGCATGGTGAACCCGAAGCCTCCGGGTCCTGCTCTCGCCCTCGCGGTCGTCGCCCTCGCGGCGGCCGGGTGCACACTCGAGCGCCGCGACGAGTTCCTGAGCCACCAGTACCTCGTCCGGGACGTCGACAACTCCAAGGCGGCCCAGGAGCGCCTGCAGCAGGAGTACCTCCGCGAGCAGGCCCACGTCGACCGCCTGACGGACGAGGTCGCCCGCCTGATCGACCGGGAGGAGGCGCTCGCGCTCGAGGCGTCCGACTGGGAGTTCATGGTCTCGGAGGCGGAGGCGCGGGTCGGCGCCGTCGCCACGCTGATCGGCCGCGACGGCCGCGAGACGATTTCGGTGGCGTCGGTCGCGGCGCGCTGCTAGGCGGCGGCGGCCGCGCGGGCGAAGGCGGCGGCGGCCGCGGACGCGCCCGACGATCCGGCGGCGATCCGGGCCCGGATCGAGGTGCTGTTGGCCGAGGTCGATGCGCTCACCCGGAAGCTGGCCGAGCCGGCCGCGGCCCCCGCTCCGGCCGAGCCGCCGGCCGCGCCCGCGCCGGCGGCGGAGGGGGCGGCCGGAGGTTGATCGCGGGGCCGCGTCAGCGGCCGAGGATCGAGATCCCCGTCAGCAGCTCCTCGAGGGCGGGCTCGGCGGCCTCGACGTCGTCCGGAGAGCCGCAGACCCGGATCGTCACGACGTGGCGACCGTTCCGGACGTAGACGATCTTCTCCATGCGGAGCCGCGGCGACCCGGCGTGGAACGTCCGGTCGACCTGCACCGCGTTCCGGTCGCCGACCTGGCGCGAGAGCCGCGCGCGCTGGGTCGCCTCGCGGGCGGCCGCGTCGAGGTCGATCAGCTCCTCGAGCGGGACGTCCGGGTCGAGGAGCGGCACGCAGTCGATCCGGAACGACACGCCGCCGTCCTTCGGGGCGGCGCGGAGCGAGACGAACGGGCCGGTCCGGACGAGGTCGAGCGCGAACCCCTCCGGCGCCTGCACCACGAGGCCGGAGTCCGAGCACGCGAAGAACCCGTCGTCGCGTCGTCCCCAGCCGTTCCGCCGCTCGATCGTCTCGCCGTACGTCCGCCCCTCGTCGAGGTCGAGTTCGAACGACCGGAGCACCGCCTCGAGCGCCGCGTCCGCCGCCGCCTCGTCCTTGCGGGGCGTCTGCATGGTGACCGCGAGCAGGTGGGTGTCGTCGAGCGCCACGTAGGTCCGACGGGCCCGCTTCGGCTCGACGTCCCGGCCGACGCCGGCCAGCCGGCAGCTCGCGCCGGAGAACCGGACGGAGGCCCGGATCGCCGGGCGCCCGGCCACCTCGGTCCGGCGGCGTCGCTCGACCTTCGCCGGCCGGTTCTCCCGCATCCAGTCCTTCAGGTCGGTGTCGAACGCCTCCTCGAGGTCGAGCGGTTCGTCGCACTGGAGCAGCACGAGGCGGATCTCGCTCTTCAGCCCGTCCCCGCGGAGGACGACCTCCTCCAGCGACGCGCCGGTGTCCGGGACCGGAACCACGAACGTCCCGGGGGGGAGGTCGAACGAGAACGCGAACCGCTCCTGGACGAACCGGTCGGGGCGGAGGCAGGAGTAGCCGTCGTGGTCGTACTCCTCGAGCCCGACGATCGAGAGCGCGTCGTCGGCGCCCTTCAGGTAGTAGACGTGGCAGAGCTCCTCGACGGTGCGGGCCGGTCGGTCGACCGGGGAGAAGAGCCGGCAGGTGAACGCCTGGACGTACTCCCCCTCGGCGCGGACCGCCAGGACGTGGGTCCGGGCGCGGGTCCCCGAGAGGTCGTCCAGCAGCAGGCCGAACGCCTCGCGGAGCTGCGAGGCGTTGACGTCGCCGTACAGCTCGCACCCGAAGAACGGGGAGAGCGGGGCGGTCATCGCGTCGAGGTCCCCGTCCGCCCACGCGGCGTCGAACGCCTCGAGGAGCGCGCGCGCCGCGTCCTCGCGATCGGCGGCGTCGGTCTCGCCCGTCGGCCGGGCCGCGGCCGGGGCCGCGACGACCGCGAGGAGGAGGAGGAGCCCGAGCTCCCGCGTGCCGACGGCGAGCCTCATCGCCCCTCCCCGCCGGCGTCCGTCTCGGTCAGGGCGCGCCGGAGCGACCGGTGGAACGCGTTGCCGGACGATCGAAGGACGCGGTCGGTGATCGGCGGCCGGGCGCTGAACCGGCCGACCGACGAGGGGAACTGCTGGTTCGCGACCGCGCGGACCCGGACGTCCCCGCCGTATCGCTTCACGAGGTCGTCGACCGTCGGGGTGCGGGCGGGACGGACGACGTCGGACGCCGGGGCGCGCGAGTCGCGCGAGCCGAGGAGCGCGAAGAGCGACGTGACGAGGATCGCCGCCGCCGCGGCGAGCGCGGCGCCGCGGGGGATCGACGTGACCGACGGCGCGGCGCGGACCTCGTCGCGCGCCGCCCCCGGCGCGGGCGCCCCGGCGAGGCGACGCGCCCGATCGGAGCGGACGTGGAGGTCGAGCAGCCGCTCCTTCAGGCCGGCGGGCGCGAGGGGGGCCTCCCAGCCGCGGAGGAGCGACTCGACGCCGCGCGCGACCTTCGTCTCGTGGGCGCACGGCGGGCAGATCCCGAGGTGGGCCTCGAGCGCCCGGCCGCGCGCCTCGGAGAGGTCGCCGGCGATCCAGACGTCGAGATCCGCGCGGAGGTCGACGCACGCGACCCGGTCGGGGACGTGCTCGGCGAGCGCGCGCCGCAGGATCCGGTCCCGCAGTCCCTCGGGCGGCTCGGGCGCGATCCAGCCGTGGAGGGCCAGGTCCGCCTCCCGCCCTTCGGCGGCCGAGGCCCGGCAACCCGGGCAGCCGGCGACGTGCTCGGCGGCCCACGTCTCCAGCGGCGCGTCGAGGTCGCCCTCGAGGTGGGCCTCCAGGAGCGATCGGAAGCGACGGCAGTCGGGTGGGAGGGGCATGTCGTCTCGCATCTTCCTCACGCCTCCTCCTGGAGGACGTATCGTCTCAAGCTCTTTCGCAGGGCCTCTTTGGCTCGATAGAGGCGCGACTTGACGGTCCCCTCGGTGCACGCGGCCACCTCGGCGATCTCCCGATAGTCGAGCCCCTCGTACGCCCGCAGCACGAAGACGAGGCGCTGGTCGTGCGGCAGGCGGTCGACCGCGGCCGCGATCCGGTCGTGGAGCTCGCCGTCGAGCACCTCCCGGGGGGGCGGGGCGACGGCGCCGTCCGGATCGTGCCGGGGGCCGCCGTCGTCCTCGGGCCCGCCCGGGTCGAGATGGAGCGTCGGGAGCCGCCGCTTCTTCAGGACGTCGAAGCAGTGGTTCTTGACGAACGTGTAGATCCAGGTCGAGAACTTCACTCCTCGGTCCTCGTCGAACTTCGTCAGCGATCGGAAGACCTTCAGGAAGATGTCCTGGGTGATGTCCTCGACCTCGGTCGGGTACCGGCCTCCGACGAGGCGGTGGACGGTCTGGAACACCGGCTTCTCGAACGCCTCGAGCAGCGAGCGGAACGCCTCCGCGTCCCCCTCGCGCGCGCGAGCGACGACTCCGTCCGGAATGTCGACCATCGAGTCTCCCAGCGGCCCGGATGGACTCCTTTCTAAGGATCGGAGCCCGATCGGTTCCCATGGTTCCGCCGTCCGGCCGCGATTCGAGTGCGGAATCGCACGAGCCGGGTGGGGCAGGGGCCGTCCGGGGACGAGTGCGCTCGGGTCTTCCCACCACGCGACAACATGCCGCACCATCCGATCCGCCTCCCCCGTTGAAGCCGCCCTCCCCCGGCGTATGATCCTCGTCCCTTTGCAGGTCCGGCAGAGAAGTGCGGACGGAGCAGACCCTCGGCGCCCCGGCGGGCGGCGGGGTGAGCGGACGGGAGAGTGGTGGCGGGACCCCGGCGATCGGGACTCGCGGAGGCGTTTCGGGTCGCGGACCTCGGCCTGCGCTTCGTCATCACCACCCTCCTCGGAGCGGCGGCGGGCTTCTGGCTGGACCGGAAGTTCGACCTCGCGCCGGCGCTCACGGTGGTCGGCTTCTTCCTCGGGTTCGGCCTCGCGTCGGTGGGGCTGATCGCCGGTCTGAAGCCGAAGGACCGGGGCGGTCGACGGGACGGCGACGTCCGATGACCGCGTCGCTCGACGAGCGGCGTCCCCGGCCGAAGGCGTGGGTCTTCGGAGCGACCGCGGTGGCGGTCGCGAGCGCGGCGGTCGGCTTCGGGCTGTCCGGCGCGGAGGCCGCGGCGAGCGCGCTCCTCGGAGCGGGCGTCGCGGTGACGGTCCAGGGCGTGGCGTTCTGGCTGCTCTCGAGGCGGCGAGACGCCGGGATGGTCGACTTCCTGGAGGCGTTCCTCCGGGCTTCGATCGCCCGCCTCTTCGGAGGCGTCGTGCTGGTCTGGACGGTGTTCGCGCTCGGCGCGGCCGAGCCGCTCGCGTTCCTCGCCGGGTTCGGCGGCGGATACGCGGCGCTCGAGGTGTTGACGAACGTCGAGCTCGCTCGACGACGGACGGACGGATGACCGGCCCCCCGCGGCCGGGGAGAATCAGGTGAGCGCAGTCGAGCAAGCGACCGAGCACGCCGGGAACCCCGGGCCCGAAGTGATCTTCGGGGACCTGTTCGGGCACCTCATGCCCGTGAAGTGGTTCAGCTTCGACCTGTTCGGCATCACGTGGAACTTCACGAACCACACCTTCGTGATGCTGCTCGCCGCGGCGCTGATCCTCTTCCTCTTCTGGGCCGGGCACACCGCGCGGAACCTGCGCGACGGCCGGGCGCCGAAGGGGCGCGCGCCGAACGTCATCGAGGCGGTCGTCCTCTTCATCCGCGACCAGCTGATCTACGACACGATGGGGAAGGAGATGGGGCGGAAGTTCGCGCCCCTGTTCCTGACCCAGTTCTTCTTCATCTGGTTCGTCAACGTCCTCGGGAACCTGCCGCTCGGCCCGGGCGCGGGCGCCCCGACGGCGAACCTCGCGGTGACCTCCGCGCTGGCGACGACGACCTTCGCGGTGATGATCTGGTGCGCGATCAAGGCGTCCGGCCCGATCGGGATGTGGACCGACCTCGTGCCGAAGGGGCTCCCCCCGGTCATCCGCGAGATCCTGTTCGTGGTCGAGGTCCTCGGCTTCTTCATCAAGCCGATCGCCCTGACCATCCGTCTGTTCGCGAACATCTTCGGCGGCCACCTCGTGGTCCTGTCGCTGTTCGGGATGATCTACATGTTCGAGAGCTGGGGCGTCTTCGGGGCGATCCTCCCGATGTCGATCTTCGTCGGCATCCTGGAGCTCCTCGTCGCGTTCCTGCAGGCGTTCATCTTCACCTTCCTCTCGATCATGTTCGTCCAGATGGCGGCGCACCCGGAGCACTGAGCGACCGGAGCGGCGACGACCGAATCACAGAAGACCGAAGGGCGGCGGCGGATCGCGGCCCGGAACGAAACCCGACCTGAAAGGAGTTCGACCATGGATCTTGGAGCTGGCGCGGCGATTGGCGCGGGACTGGCGGTCATCGGCGGCGGCATCGGCATCGGCCTCCTCGCCGCGGGCGCGTGCGAGGGGACGGCCCGGCAGCCGGAAGCGGGCGGCGACATCCGCACGAACATGCTCATCACGGCCGGCATGGTCGAGGGCGCGACGCTCTTCGCGATCGTCGTCGCGCTCCTGCTCGGCGGCAAGTTCATCGGCGGCTGATCCCTGACCCGTCTCGTCGGTCCGAACCCCGGAGCTGACCCATGCAGAGCCTGACTCCCCTCCTCTTGGAGGGGTCCGCCAGCCTGAACCCGCTCGACTTCGACGCGAGCGCGTTCATGCTGACCCTGATCGTCTTCCTCGTGCTCCTCGCGTTGCTGATGAAGTTCGCGTGGAACCCGATCCTCGACGCCCTCGACGCGCGCGAGAAGCGGATCGAGGACAGCGTGAAGGCGGCGGAGGACGCCAAGGAGGAGGCGGCGAAGATGCTCGCCGACTACAAGGCGAAGCTCGCCGACGCGGAGAAGCAGGTCGCGCAGCGGGTCGAGGAGGGGCGGGCGATGGCCCAGCGCCAGGCGGACGAGATCGTCGAGAAGGCTCGGGAGGAGGCGACGCGCGAGCGCGAGGCCGCCACCCGCGACATCGACGCGGCTCGCACGCAGGCGCTCTCCGACATCCGCTCCGAGGTGGTGCGGCTGTCGAAGGGGATCGCCGAGCAGGTCCTCCTGCGCGAGGTGAGCGGCGAGGACCATCAGCGCCTCGCCGACGAAGTCCTCGGGGCGATGAAGTAGGGCGTCATGACGGCCGGAATCGCGACGATCCGATACGTGAAGGCGCTCTTCGCCGCGGCGGAGAAGGCGGGCTCCCGCGCGGAGGTGCTCACCGAGCTGCAGCAGCTCGACGGGCTCCTCGGCGGGGCCCCCGAGCTGGTCGCCGCGCTCGAGGACCCGCGGCTGCCGCCGGCGGCCAAGAAGAAGGTCCTCGACGCCGCCGGCCTCGAGTCGGCGACGCCGCTCCTCCGGGACTTCGTCGGGCTCTGCCTCGACAAGGGGAGGAGCGAGGTGGTCCTCGAGGCCGCCGAGGAGTTCCAGCGCCTCGACCGGGAGGCCCGCGGCGTGGTCGTCGCGCGGGTCCAGACGGTCGCGCCGATGGACGACGCGATGCGCGCGTCGGTCAAGGCGAAGCTGGAGGAGTTGACGGCCAAGTCGGTCGAGCTGGAGGAAGAGGTGGAGCCGTCCCTGATCGGCGGCCTCCGGATCTTCATCGGCTCGCGCATGTTCGACGGCAGCGTCCGGAGGCGGCTCGACGACCTCGCGGCGCACCTGCAGGGCGCCCGCTAGGGCGCACGATCTCCCGGAGTCTCACTCGATGGATCTTCGTCCTTCCGAAGTCACTTCCATCCTCCAGCGCGAGCTCGAGGGGTACCGCACCTCCGTCCAGGCGGAGGGGGTCGGGACGGTCCTCCAGGTCGGGGACGGCGTCGCGCGCGTCCACGGTCTCGAGGACTGCATGGTCTCCGAGATCCTCGAGTTCCCGAACGAGGTGTTCGGGATGGCCCTCAACCTCGAGCAGGACAACGTCGGCGCCATCCTCTTCGGCTCCGACACGCTCGTGAAGGAGGGGGACCAGGTGAAGACGACCGGCCGGCTGATGTCGGTGCCGGTCGGCGACGCCCTGATCGGCCGCGTGGTCGACTCCCTCGGCCGCCCGCTCGACGGCAAGGGCCCGATCGAGACGGACAAGTTCCGGCCGATCGAGGGGCGCGCGCCGAACGTCGTCGAGCGCCAGTCGGTGAACGAGCCGCTGCAGACCGGCCTGAAGTCGATCGACGGGATGATCCCCGTCGGCCGCGGCCAGCGCGAGCTGATCATCGGCGACCGCCAGACCGGCAAGACCGCGATCGCCGTCGACGCGATCATCAACCAGAAGGGCGGCGACGTGATCTGCATCTACGTCGCCGTCGGGCAGAAGCAGTCGACGGTGAAGGCGGTCTCCCTCGCGCTCGAGAAGGCGGGGGCGATGGACTACTCCATCGTGGTCAGCGCCTCGGCGAACGAGCAGGCGTCGATGCAGTTCATCGCGCCGTTCTCCGGCACCGCGATGGGCGAGGAGTTCCGCGACAACGGGAAGCACGTGCTGATCGTCTACGACGACCTCTACAAGCACGCGCTCGCCTGGCGCCAGGTCTCGCTGCTGCTCCGCCGGCCGCCGGGACGCGAGGCGTTCCCGGGGGACATCTTCAACCTCCACTCGCGCCTCCTCGAGCGCTCGGCGAAGCTGAACGACAAGGCGCACGAGCTGAACCCGAAGGAGTTCAAGGCGGGCGGCGGCTCGATGACCGCCTTCCCGATCGTCGAGACCCAGGAGGGGGACGTCTCCGCCTACATCCCGACGAACGTGATCTCGATCACCGACGGGCAGATCTACCTCGAGCCGGACCTCTTCAACGCCGGCGTGCGGCCGGCGGTGAACGTCGGCCTCTCGGTCTCCCGCGTCGGCGGCTCGGCGCAGACGAAGGCGATGAAGAACAAGAAGGTCGCCGGCACGCTCCGGCTCGACCTCGCGCAGTACCGCGAGCTTCAGGCGTTCGCGCAGTTCGGGTCGGACCTCGACCCGGCGACCCAGCGGCGGCTGAACCGCGGCGAGCGCCTCGTCGAGCTCCTGAAGCAGGGGCAGTACCAGCCGCTGCCGTTCGAGGAGCAGGTCGCGGTGATCTTCTCCGGCACGTCCGGCGGCCTGGACGACGTCCCGGTCGAGCGGATCCCGGAGTTCGAGAAGGGGTTCCTCCTCTTCCTCCGCGACCAGCACGGCGACCTCCTGACGACGATCCGGGACTCGAAGGAGTTCACGGAGGAGTCGCAGAAGGCGATGTCGGACGCGATCGAGGCGTTCAAGAAGAACTTCACCGTCGCGGTCTGAGGAAGCGGGCGCAGCCATATGGCCAAGGGAATCCGAGAGCTCAAGGGGCGCATCCGTGGCGTCGGCAACATCGCGAAGATCACTCGCGCGATGGAGATGGTCGCCACGACGAAGCTGAAGCGCCTCCAGGAGCGCGCCGAAGGGGCGCGGCCGTACTCCGACTGCCTCCGGGCGATGGTCGGCCGGCTCGCGGACCAGGTCTCGGCCGACGAGTTCCCGCTGCTGAAGAAGCGGGAGGGCGGGAAGATCGGCCTCCTCGCGGTGACCGCCGACAAGGGGCTCTGCGGCGCCTACAACAGCAACGTCTTCAAGGCGATCTCCTCGTTCGCGAGGGAGCGGACCGGGCGGGACGTCGCGCTGTTCATGTTCGGGGCCCGCGGGGGGCAGTACTTCCGCGATCGGGCGCCGAAGGTGGCCGAGGCGTACGACGACAACATGGAGAAGATCCCGTTCGTCCGCGTGCGGGACGTCGTCCAGACGATCGCGAAGCGGTTCGTCGACGGCGAGATCACCGAGCTCCACCTCGCGTCGACGCGCTTCGAGTCGCAGGCGCGGCAGGTCCCGGAGGTCCGCCAGCTCCTCCCGATCGACGCGGAGGCGCTCCTCGGCGAGGGCGCGGACGCGGGCGGCGACTTCATCTTCGAGCCGTCGGTCGAGGAGATCTTCGAGCGGCTGCTCCCGAAGTACCTCGAGGTGCAGGTGTACGGCGCCATCCTCGAGGCGCTCGCGTCCGAGATGGCGATGAAGCGCGCGGCCATGAAGGCGGCGACGGACGCGGCGAACGACATGATCGGCGGGCTCACGCGGCAGTACAACCGCGCCCGCCAGGAAGGCATCACGAACGAGCTCCTCGAGATCATCGGCGGCGCGGAAGCGTTGAACGGCTGATCCGGACGAAGCGATGACGACGAGCCCGAGCGAACTGGCGAGCAAGCGCGCCGAAGGAGTCTGACGGTGGCCGAAGGCAAGGTTCTGGAAGTCGTGGGACCGGTCGTGGACGTGAAGTTCCCGGCCGAGGGTCTCCCCCCGATCTACAACGCCCTGAAGATCGAGGACGCGGGCCGGGACATCGACATCACGATCGAGGTCGCGCAGCACCTCGGCGACGAGGTGGCGCGGTGCATCGCGATGGCGTCGACGGACGGCCTGGTCCGCGGGATGCCGGTGAAGGACACCGGCGCGCCGATCTCGGTGCCGGTCGGGGACGCCTGCAAGGGGCGCCTCTTCAACCTCCTCGGCGAGACGCTCGACGGGAAGGGCGACCTCGAGGGCGCGACCACCTCGCCGATCCACAAGGCGTCGCCGTCGTTCGTCAAGCAGGAGCCCGTGACCACGGTCTTCGCGACCGGCATCAAGGTCATCGACCTCCTCTGCCCGTTCGCGAAGGGCGGCAAGGTCGGCCTGTTCGGGGGCGCCGGCGTCGGCAAGACGGTCCTCATCCAGGAGCTGATCAACAACGTCGCGACGGTGCTCAAGGGCGTGTCGGCGTTCGCCGGCGTGGGGGAGCGGACCCGCGAGGGGAACGACCTCTACATGGAGATGACCGAGTCGGGCGTCATCGACAACACGATGCTCGTCTTCGGCCAGATGAACGAGCCGCCCGGAGCGCGCCTCCGGGTCGCGCTGACCGCGCTCACGATGTGCGAGCACTTCCGCGACGAGCTGAAGCAGGACGTGCTCCTGTTCGTCGACAACATCTTCCGGTTCGTCCAGGCCGGCTCCGAGGTGTCCGCGCTCCTCGGCCGCATGCCGTCGGCGGTCGGCTACCAGCCGACGATGGCGTCGGAGATGGGGAACCTGCAGGAGCGGATCACCTCGACGAGCGACGGCTCGGTGACGTCGATGCAGGCGATCTACGTGCCGGCCGACGACTACACCGACCCGGCGCCGGTGGCGACGTTCGCCCACCTCGACTCGACGATCCGCCTCGAGCGCTCGATCGCCGAGCTCGGGATCTACCCGGCCGTCGACCCGCTCCGTTCGACCTCGCGCATGCTCGACCCGAACCTCGTCGGCGAGGAGCACTACTCGGTCGCGCGGCAGGTCCAGCAGGTCCTCCAGCGGTACAACGACCTGAAGGACATCATCGCGATCCTCGGCATGGAGGAGCTCTCCGAGGAGGACCGCAACATCGTCGCGCGCGCCCGGAAGATCCAGCGCTTCCTGTCGCAGCCGTTCTTCGTCGCCCAGCAGTTCACGGGCATCGAAGGGAAGTACGTCAAGGTCGAGGACACGGTCCGGTCGTTCAAGGGGCTCGTCAACGGCGAGTACGACGACCTGCCGGAGCAGGCGTTCTACATGGTCGGCCCGATCGAAGAGGCCGTCGAGAACGCGAACAAGGGCTGATCGGCCCGGGAGCGAACGGACGATGGCGGAGACCACGAGCACGGCCGGCGGCAAGACGTTCCACCTGGAGGTCGTCTCTCCGGAGGGCGTCCTGTTCGACCTCCCGGCGCGGTCGATCGTCGCCCCCGGCGCCGACGGGATGCTCGGCGTGCTGGTCGGCCACGCGCCGCTCGTCACGCCGCTCGTCCCCGACGTGCTGAAGATCGTCGGCGGGGACGGCCGGGAGATCGCCCTCGCGATCGGCTCCGGCTTCCTCCAGGTCGCGGACGATCAGGTCCGCGTCCTCGTCGACTCGGCCGAGCGGGCGGACGAGATCGATGTGGCGCGGGCCGAGGAGTCCCGCCGTCGCGCCGAGGAGCGCCTGAAGCGGCGCGGCGCGACCGACATCGACTTCGTCCGGGCGGAGGTCGCGCTGCGTCGCGCGATCGCGCGCCTCAAGGTCGCGGGCCGGACGGGCTGACCGACTCACCGCCGGGGGAGGGACGCGGGGCCGGCGTCCGGTCCTCGGTCCGGATGGAGAACTCTGTGGCGGGCTTCCCGAAGCGGACGGTGACCTGTGGAGAGCTGCGCGGCGTCGACGCCGACCGCAGCATCGTGCTGAACGGCTGGGTCGACACGGTCCGGGACCACGGCGGGCTGTTGTTCCTCGACGTCCGGGACCGGTTCGGCGTCACCCAGGTCGTCGTCGACCCCGACGAGGTCGGCGAGGAGCTCCTCGCGACGGCGCGGAAGGTGAAGCCGGAGTGGGTCGTCGCCATCGGCGGGACCGTCCGGCTCCGTCCCGGCGAGACCCGCAACGCCGAGCTCGCGACCGGCGAGGTCGAGGTCAAGGTGCACGGCCTCGACGTCCTGAACCC
>JAUIEL010000135.1 GCA_030428825.1 bacterium | reverse complement strand
CCGGTCCCGGTGGTCGAGCCGCCGAGGAGGATCACCTGCCCCGAGTTCGGGTCGTACACCATGCGGTGTCCGGCGCGCCGAGGCGGCTTGGCGGCGGGGGAGAGCGGGGTCCAGGCGACGCCGTCGAACGCCCACATGTCGTCGAACGCGCCGATCCCGGCGATGAAGTCGTTGAAGTCGTGTCCGCCGGTCAGGATCACCGTCTGCGTGAGCGGGTCGTACGTCATCCCCGGCCAGTCGCGCCCCGGCGGCGACGACGCCGGCGTGACGTTCGTCCAGGCGCTGCCGCTGAACTCCCAGGTGTCCGGGAGATAAGAGCTCCCGCTCCAGCCGGAGAAGACGACGGTCACGTTCCGGTTCGCGTCGAACGCCATGCCGTGGCCGGCGCGCGGCGACGGGGAGGGGGAGACGTTCACCGGCGTCCAGTCGCCGCTCGATCCGTCCCAGAGCCAGGAGTCGCCGAGCGACGCGCCGCCGGCGCTCCGCCCGCCGAACAGGAGGACGCGCCCGTTCGGGAGGGTCGCCATCTCGTGGCGGTTCCGGGCGCTCGGGGACGAGGTGGGGGAGAGGAGGGTCCAGGTCTGGGCGAGGGCGGGCTCGGCCGGGCCGGCGAGGAGCAGGCCGAGGGCGAGCGAGCGGCGTGCGGTCGTCATTCTCGTTCCTCCGAGGGGTTCTCCGTCTCCGATCCTCCGCCGCGGGGGACGGATCCTTGGTCCCCTATCATGACCCGTCCGCTCCCGCCGCCGCGGGGTTCGACCCCGGGCGGCCGCTCCGCGGGAGGCCCGATGCGCCGTCCGACCGTCCTCCTGACCGTCCTCGTCCTCGTCGCCCCGCTCCCCGGCTGCGCGGACTCGTTCCTGCTGCACCCGACCACCGACCCGCGGGCGGTCCCCGCGCGGACCGTGCGCCTGACGATCCCGACCCCCGAGGGGGAGCTCGAGGCGTGGGTCCGCGCCTCTCCCGGCGTCGGGGACGCGCCGCCGGCGGCGTTCGACGTCGAGTTCTGCGGGAACGCGTCGCGCGCCGAGCGGATGATCGAGCGGTGGTCCGAGCGGTGGGGGGACCGGTCGGTCGAGGTCTGGGCGGTGAACTACCCCGGGTTCGGAGGATCGACGGGCGAGGCGTGCCTGCGGCGGAGCGTCCGGGCGGCGGAGGCGGCGTTCGATCACGTCGCCGGAGAGGCGGCGGGGCGGCCGGTGTTCGTCGGCGGCAGCAGCCTCGGGTCGACGTTCGCTCTCCACCTCGCCGCCGCGCGCGACGTCGCCGGCCTCCTCGTCCGGAACCCGCCCCCGCTCCGGGAGATGATCCTCTGGAAGCACGGCTGGTGGAACCTCTGGCTGCTCGCGGTCCCCGTCGCGCTGCAGGTGCCGGACGAGCTCGACGGCGTCGAGAACGCGCGGCGATCCGAGGCGCCCGCGGTCTTCCTCTCGGCGACGCGCGACGGGGTCGTCCCGCCGGCGTACCAGCGGCGCGTGTTCGACGCGTACGCCGGACCGAAGGAGTGGATCGAGTTCGAGGGCCGGCACTCGACCCGGCTCGACCCCGCCGCGGACGAGCGGCGGCGCGCGGCCGCGGCGGACCTGTTCGACCGGGCATCGGCGCCGCGCTGACCCTCCCGAGGACGGTCGGCCGTTACACTCGACTCCGTCCCCCACGGAGGTGTCCATGCGTTCGCCGGCCCTCGGCTCCGTTCTCGCGCTCGTCCTCGCCCCCGCGGCGCTCGGCGCGACCCACGTCGACAAGAAGCACGGCTTCCGGTTCTCGACCCCGCGAGAGTTCGCGTCGATCGCCATCGAACCGACCGAGCGGATCGTCGTCGCGCGCTACCAGAAGGAGACGAAGGACTTCACGTCGCGCGGGACGTACTACCACTCGAAGCTCGAGCTGCTCCGGTACGGGCCGCGGCGCGGGGAGATGCCGACCGTCGACGAGGTCGCCGCGTCGTTCGACAAGCGATACGGCTGGGAGCTGGAGAAGGCGCGCGGGATCCGCGTCGCCGGCGTGAAGACGGAGGAGCGGACGTACGCCCGTGGCGACTACGTCTACTACCTCGTCCTGATCCCGCAGGACGACGCGGTCTTCGCGTTCCTCGGCACCGCGCTCGAGAACGGGTTCGACCGGGCGAAGAAGGCGTTCTCCTCGTCGGCTCGGTCGTTCAGGCGGGTGGAGAAGGAGGATCCGGCCGCCGCGGTGACGTCGGACGACCCGCAGGAGGCGTTCCTCCAGGCGCAGATCGCGAAGCTCCCGCCGGGCTGGGAGTGGGAGCGATCGGAGCGGTACCTCTACCTCTTCAACGCCGAGAAGGCGTTCGTGAAGACGGTCGAGAAGCAGATCGAGTCGATCCGCGACGAGTACGAGGAGCTGTTCCCGCCGAAGGAGCCGATCGAGGCGATCTCGATCGTGCGGATCACCGGCAACGAGGACGAGTACCACGCGTACGGCGGCTCGCCCAACACGAACGGGTACTGGAGCGCGTCGAATCGCGAGCTGGTCCTGTTCGAGCGGCGGCCGCACGAGATGACGCTCGAGACGCTGAACCACGAGGCGTTCCACCAGTACATCTACTACTGGGCCGGCGAGCTGGCCCCGCACTCCTGGTACAACGAGGGGCACGGGGACTACTTCGGCGGCGCGAAGATGTCGCGCTCGTTTCGCGTCACCGGGTACGGCCCGCGCCGGTACACGCAGCGCCATCCGGTCGTGAAGGAGGCGCGCCGGCTCAGCCAGGCGGGGAAGTCGACCGCGGAGGGCGGGCTGATCCCGCTCCGCGACCTCTGCCGTTGGACCCAGCGCGAGTTCTACGGCGCGCATCGCGGCCTCGCGTACGCGCAGGGGTGGGCTCTCGTCTTCTGGCTGCGCGAATCGAGGCGGCTCGACGACGCGTACGAGGAGATCCTCCCGAGCTACCTCGGCCACCTCCTCGACGCGCGCCTCGCGGTCGCCGAGACGACCCTCGCCGAGGCGCGGGCCGCCGCCGACCGGCGGCTCCCCGGCTCGTCCTCCGAGCTGCCGGACGACCCCCGGGAGTTCTTCGACCGGCTGAACCGGGACACGGTCCAGCAGCTCGCGTTCGAGAAGACGTTCGGGGGCTGGTCGGACGACGACTGGGACGCGTTCGAGGAGGCGTTCGGGGAGTTCGTCGACGGGCTGTGAGGGGCGGTGTCTCCTCCGGGGAGCGGGCTCGGCGGGGCGAGACGGCGCGCGAGCGGCCGTCGAACGGGCTATCCTTCCTCGCCGCCGCCCCGCTCCCGGAGACCGCTCCCCATGTCCCGCTCCCGCCTCGGGTTCGTCCCCTTCGCCGCCCTGCTCGCGTTCGGTCCGCCGGCGGGGGCGCAGCACGACCCCATGCCCGCGCCGGAGACCGAGGAGTACGTCGAGGCGCGGGTCGAGGCGGTGGTCGCGTTCCTCGGCGACGCCGAGAACGACCCCGACCTCCAGTACGCCTCGTCGCCGTTCCTCGTCACGTACCTGCGGGCGCACGGCGTCGAGGGGCTGTCGGACGCGTCGCGGGCGGCGACCGAGCGCTTCGTGAAAGGGGCGCTCGAGGGGCTCCGAGGGGAGGGGAGCGAGGCGGTGAGGCTGCGGGGCGGGATCGCGATCCGGCTGGCGCCGTGGTTCGCGGACGAGGAGGTCCGATCGCTCCTCCACGAGGCGCTCGAGCTGAACTTCGAACAGGTCGCCTGGCGGCCGGAGTTCTTCGCGACGCTCCGGCAGATCGGACTGGCCGAGTCGATCGATCACTTCCGGGCCGTCGTCGACGACTTCGCCGCGCTCGAGCCGGAAGCGCTGCGGACGGCGCCGTTCCCGTATCCGATCCGCGAGGCGTTCCGGTGTCTCGCCGCGTTCGGCGGGGAGGAGGAGGCGGACCGGCTGCGCCCGTACCTCCGGCCCGGGGTCCCGGCCGCGATCCGCGCGGCGGCGCTCAGCGCGCTGGGGGAGATGGACGGCCCCCGGGCGCACGAACTCCTGATCGGCTTCGCGGACGCGTCGGAGTCGGACCCGGACGGCGAACCGGCGGCGGCGTGGGAGATGCAGGCGGCGGGCGAGGCGCTCGTCGCCCACGACGACGTCCGCGGGGTGCACCTCCTCCTCGACCTCGCCCGCGGATCGGGCGGTCCGCGCGCCCTCGCCGCGCTCCGCCGGGCCGCCGGCCGTGCGTTCCCGACGGTCGACGACGCGGCGGACTGGGTCGAGCGGCTCGGCGACGGTTCGGTCCGCGCGGCGCGGCGGGCGGCGATCGAAGAGGGGGGGTACGCGATCGGCGACCTCGCGACGGCCGAGGAGCGCGCGGCCCTCCTGGCCGCCGCGGCCGACGACGACCCGTTCCGACGCCGCGCGGCCTGGGAGGAGGTCGTGGCGCTCCTCGGCGACGACCCGAGCCACGGCCGGTTCTGGACCTACCGCGCCGACCGACGCGGCGTCGAGGTCGACGTCGTCCACCGGCCGGGCCAGCCGATCGAGGCCGACGAGGCGGCGGCGCTGCGCGAGCTGCAGGCGGAGATGGTCGAGCGGGCGCGGCGACGGCTCGCCGACTGAGCGGGAGCGGGGGGAGCGTCCTCGCGGCCTCGCGCCCTCGGGTTCGTGCGGACGCGAGAATCCTCGAACCGGAATCGGCGTCGGCGGCCATCCCCTCGTGGAGACGCGATGACCCCGAACCGCCGTGACCTCCTGCGGGAGCAGACCGACTTCCTGCGCCGCCTCGCCCGCGGCCTCCTGTACGACCGCGCGTCGGCCGACGACGCGGTGCAGGAGGCGTGGCTGGTGGCGCTCCGCCGACGGACCGAGGGGCCGGGCCCGACGAGGGCGTGGCTGGCCGGCGTCGTCCGGAACGTCGTCCGGCAGTCCGCGCGAACCGCGGATCGCCGGTCGCGACGCGAGCGAGAGGCGGCGGCGGGCGAGGCGACGGTCTCGGCCGCCGACTCGGTCGAGCGGATCGAGAGGATGCGGAGGGTCGCCGACGCGGTCGAAGCGCTCGACGAGCCGTACCGCGCGACGATCCTGCTCCGGTACGCGGACGGTCTGCCGCCGCGCGAGATCGCGCGCCGCCACGGCCTGCCGGTGGAGACGGTCCGGACGCGCCTGAAGAGGGGGCTCGCCCGGCTCCGGGCGACGCTCGACGGCGACGGACGCGGCTCCCGGGAGGCGCTGCTCGGCGCCCTCGTTCCCTGGGCCGGTCGCCCGCCGCTCGACCTCGTCCTCGCGACGCACGGATCGGGCGGGCCGGCGACCACGTGCGCTCCGTGGAAGGGCGCGGGAGTCGTACTCATGGGCAAGGCGGCGGCGGTGTGGGTGACGGTGGCGGCGATCGGGACGGCGGTCTGGCTCGGGGCGCGAGGGGGACCGGGGGAGTCCGGGGAGCGCCCCCCGCGCGCGGCGGTCGGGACGGCGACGGCACGCGGCGCGTCGGGCGCGGAGGCGGCGGCGGAGGGGGCGAGCGCGCCCCCCGAACGGATCCCGGCCGAGGCGGCTCGTCCGCCGGTCGGGCCGAGCTGGCGGATCGCCGGGAGGGCGTTCCTGCACGGCCGGACTCCGGCGCCGGAGGTGGCGATCCGCCTCGCGGTGTCGGCGGCGCGCGCCGCGGCGGCGCGGACGGCGGTCGTGCGGACCGACTCCGCGGGTCGGTTCGAGTGGCGGGGGGAAGGGTTCGCCGCCGGCGGCTGGATCGACCTCGGGGCGGCGGACGACGACGTCTTCTCGTACGGCGAGACGGCCTGGGTGCCGCCGGGGATCCCCGGTGCCGAGGGGCTGACGTTGCGGCTCCACCCGATCGACGTCCGGCTCGCGGGGGTCGTGGTCGACGAGGCGCGGCGCCCGATCGAGGGCGCCGAGGTCCGGACGCTCCCCGGGCGGACCCGCTCGGACGGCGAAGGGCGGTTCGAGGTCGAGGGATCGTCGACGACCGGCGGCGTGGCGATCACCGCGTGGGCGGCGGGCCGCGCGAAGGTCCGGATCCGGGCCGAGACGGGCGGACCCGGGCGCGTCGACGGGCTGGAGATCGTCCTCCGCGAGAGCCTCCGGATCGTGGGCCGCGTCGCCGACGCCGACGGCGACCCGATCGTCGGGGCGACGGTCCGCACGATCCTCTCCGACGGAGAGCCGGTCTCGACGGACGGCGACGGGGAGTACGTCCTCGATCACCTCGACCCCGGGCGGCCGCGCTGGCTCGTCACCGTTCAGGCGGCGGGCCACCGCGCCGAAGAGTCGTGGGTCGACACGCCGGGCGCCGCCGACGTCCGGCACGACGTGACGCTGGAGGTCGGCGCGACGGTGCGCGGTCGGGTGCTCGACGAGGCGGGGGCGCCGATCGAGGGAGCGCTCGTCGCCCTCGGCCCGTTCGTCGGCGCGCGGACCGCGGTCTCCGGCACGAGCGGCCCCGAGGGTCTCTTCGTCCTCGAGCACGCCCCGCCCGGAGCGATGACCCTGACCGCCGTGCGTCCGGGGCACGCGGCGGCCGCGGCGCGGGTGGACGTTCCCGAGGAAGGGGACCGCGACGGCGTCGAGGTCCGCCTCGGTCGATCCCATCACGTCGGCGGCGTCGTCGTCGACCCAAGAGGACGGCCGGTCGACGCGGCGATCGTCCAGGCGATCGCGGACGGAGACGTCGCGGCGCCGAACGCCCGGACCGACGAGGAGGGGCGGTTTCGGCTCGTCGACGTCCCGGCGTCCGCGACGGGCCTCCGGGTGGTCGCGTCCGGGTTCGCCGAGTGGACCGGGCCCGCGGGGCGGTTCGACGGCGACGATCGGCGGATCGAGCTGATCCCCGCGGGGAGGCTCGGCGGGCGCGTCGTCGACGCGGTCACCGGCGCGCCGGTCCCGCGCTTCACGATCCGCCTCGTCGCGCCGACGCTCGCGCCGGGGGAGGCCGCCGCGCCGCTCGAGGCGTCGTGGGCGCGCGAGGGGCACGCGTTCCGGTCCCCCGACGGGAGCTGGATCGCGGCGGCGCCCTGGGTCGCGCCGGGCGACGTCTTCGGCGTGGAGGTGTCGGCGCCCGGGTACGCGCCGGCGACCGAGCGCCACGTCGTCGCGGCCGGCCCGGACGACCCGCTCCCCCTGGTCCTCCGGCTGGGGCGCGGCGCCAGCGTCGTCGGCACGATCGTCGCGCGCGGCACCGGCGTGCCGCTGGAGGGGGCGAGGGTCCGGACGTACGCGATCGACGAGACCGTCCCCGCCGCCGACGACGGCGTGCACGGGCGCCGCCCGGCTCGGAGCGACGCGCGCGGGAGGTTCGAGATCGGCGGCGTACCCGCCGGCCGCACTCGCCTCCTCGTCGAGACGCCGGACGGCGAGGTCGTCGACGACGGCCCGTTCGACGTGCCGCGGTCCGGCGTCGTCGAGCGCCGGATCGAGGTCCGCGCTCCCGGCGTGCTGACCGGGACGGTCGAGGACGAGGCCGGCCGCCCGGTCGCCGGCGCGACCGTCGTGATCGCGGAGATCGGCGAGCGCGGCGAGACGTCGCGGGACCGCCGGACGACGACGAACGAGTCGGGGAGGTTCCGGGTGGAGGGGATCCCCGGCGGCCGGTACGTCGTCGTCCGGACGGAGTCGGCCGGCGCCGTGCACGCCACGCTCCTCGCGGCGGGGATCCGGCTGGAGGACGGCGGCGAGCGAGACGTCACCCTCCGGCCGCGTGGGCGCGGGCGCATCGAGGGAACGCTCGAAACGGTGGAAGGCGCGCCGGCGCCGCCCGTCGCGGTCGAGGCGGTCCGGGGCGGGGTGCTCGCGTCGCGCGACCCGGTCGCCGCAGCGGCGGGGGTCCGCGGCTGCGTGGCCGAGGGGGGGCGGTTCGCGCTGGCCGGCCTCGAGCCGGGACGGTGGACCGTGACCGCCCGCTCGGCGGCGGGCGCGCGCGCGACCGTCGAGGTGGAGGTGTCGGCGACGCGGACGGCCGAGGTGACGCTGATCCTCGGCCGCCCGTGAGGTCGTCCTCCGCCGGCTACCGGACCGACCAGATCATCGCCGAGCGCGCGGTTCCGGCCGGCGCGTCCGCGAGGATCTTCCGCGGGTTCGTCGGGTCGGCGAACGTGAAGAACCACGGGGTGGCGTCGATCGGGTTCCCGCCGGAGAGGACGTCGGTGACGGCGGTCGTGACGCCGTCCGTCGTCCCGAGCGGGCGAGGCGTCCGCCCCTCGCTCCAGACGAGCGCGCTCTTCGTGCCCGGGAGCCAATGAAGCGAGCCGGCGGTGATCGCGCGCGAGAACGACGCGGAGGACCCGGGGTTCGGGACGACCGCCGGGGCGAACCCGGTCTGCATCGACAGGACGACCAATTCCTGGTTGGCGGCGCCCTGGTCCGCGTCGCGGTGGAGCACGAAGGCGACCGCCGGCTCGGACGGGTGCGGCGTGACGTCGCGGATCCGAGATCCGTCGCTCGTCGCGATCGGCGCCGACGACGGACCGAAGTCGGTGATCCGCAGGGCCGGTCCCGGATTCACCGAGTCGAACACGAAGAGATGTTCCGTCGGGCCGGAGGGCGCCGACGCGAGGCGGGCGGTGAAGAAGCAGAAGTCCCGCAGCGGTCCGTCGCCGCCGATGCGGCGCAGACGCAGGTGCGACGGCGTCTGCTCCACGAAGAACCCCGCGCCGGTGACGACGTCGGGCGCCCCCGTCGTCGGCGGAGGCGTGCCGAAGCTCGGCTCGAACGTGGTCCCGGTCACGTTCACCAGGTCGAACGAAGGCGACGCGCCGCCCGCTCCCGGCTCGACGTCGACGGCGTAGACGTTGAAGCGGTCGTCCCCGAGGAGGTGGACGTCGTGGAACAGGAAGCGGTGACGTCGATCGGGGGAGAGGAACGACCCGCCGTAGTCGACGATCGGCGCGTCGGTCACGAAGTTCTGCAGGTCCCACGGCCCCAGGTACCTCGCGGTCGGGTTCTGGTCGTACGGCGCGCCGGAGAGGGTGCGGGTGAGGTTCCGGACGACCCCGGAGGCGAGGTCGACGACGAACAGGTCGCTCGCGTCGCTGGCGGCGCCGGGGCGAATGCGACCCTGGTGGAACAGGAGCGAGAGGCCGTCGTCGGTCAGGTGCAGCCCTTGCGCGGCCGGGAAGTCGGTGAGGTCGAACTGCCCGCCCGACGCGATCGGCCGCACGATGTCCGTCACGCTCCCGGCGTCCGTGCCGTCCGTCCGCGCCGCGAACGGGACGAACGAGCTCGACGAGATCAGGCGGCATCCGGCGTACGTCGTTCCGGCGCGCGAGAGGTCCGCGTAGCCGGACTTGCCGTCGCTCGCGAGTCCGTCGGCAACGAGCCGTACCGAACCGGCGAACTGGGTCACGTTCGTGACCGACCAGGAGGACGGCGTCACGTTCGTGATCGCGAAGACGTCCTGCTGGAGCTGCGTCGGGCCGCCGATCACGCAGAGCGTGTCGAGCTGCTCGTTCACCTCGATCACGCGTTCGAACGTCACCGGCTGCGGGAAGGCGCCGGACGCCGAGCCGACGTCGAACACGCTCGTCCCCTGCGAGGCGCCGACGCGGAACAACCCGTCCGGCAGGAGCGTGGCGGAGCTCGACGTGCTCGCGCTGGTCATCATCCAGGCGGCCCAGCCGGCGCCGCCGTCGGTCGTGAAGACGATCGACTCCTCGTAGACGCGTCGCCAGAGCGCGGGCGACGACGGGTTGACCTCGACGATCGGCTGACCGTTCCCGAACGTCCCGTTCTCCTCGAGGTTCAGCAGGAAGACGCGGTCGTACGTGGCGCCCTGGAACAGATCGGTCGCCCGGTCGAGGACGACGACCGCCCGGTTCCCGTCGGGCGTCACCGCGACCTGGACCTCCCACGGCGAGATCGTCGCGGTCTGGGAGAACGTGCCGAACGACGCCGGCACGAGGTTCCGGAACGTCCCGGTCTCCTCGAACAGGACCCCGAACCCGTACGTCGGCGGCGACGTCCCCCCGTTCCGCCAGTGGAAGAGCTGGCGGTGCCCGGGCAGCCGGATCCGCGGGAACTCCGCGTTCTCGTTGTCCCGGGTCACGACCTCGCCGGTCCCGACCTCGAGGCCGGAGGCGAGCCCCTGGACGCTCTGGAGCTGATCGTCGGCCGAGAGGGGGCCGACGTCCGCGGCGGTCGCGATCGCCTCCCGCGGGCCGGCGAGCTGGATCATCCAGACGTCCGTCGCGTCCCCGAACGAGCCCGCGAAGTCGGGGGCGTTCGTCGGCGCCCCGAGCGTCGCGTCGCCGAGGTCGGAGTCGACGACCGTCGTGAACGTCTGCCGTTCGGGGAGCGTCGCGCTCGCCGGGTTCGCGTCGGCGCCGATCGACAGCGCGATCGTGGCGTCGAACTCCTTCCCGAGGAACTCGAGCTCGACGGCGTTCCCGACCCGGATCCCGAGCGTCTGCGTGTCGACCGCCACGACCTGGAGGAAGAGCGACAGCGGCTCTTCGAGGGCGTACGGGACCGGCTGCCCCGGGCCGTACGGGAATCCGGCCGGCTGCGCCGGGTCGTCGTCGGTCAGCGGCACGATCGCCGGCAGAAGCGTCGTGAACTGCGCGGTCCCCGTGGCGTCGAAACGGAGGAACGGCTTGGCGGCGCTCGGCACGAAGTCGGCCGCGGGGAGGCCGAGTCCGTTCGCGACGTACGCGGACCCGATCCCGTCGAGCACGGCATGGACGGGCGAGTGGATCCCGGCGCCGGCCGGCGTCCAGGGTGTCGGGAAGAACCCGCTCGCCGGCGCCGCCATGGCCTCGGCCGAGAGGTAGAGGGCGAACGGCGCCCCCGGCGTCCCGGCGAGCGTGAACTGGACCGACGATCCCATCCCGACCGGCACCACGGCGAGGGGGCCTCCCGAGACGCCGTTCACGGTCAAGACCGGATCGACGTCGATCGCGAACGCGGGAGACGCGAGACAGGAGACGGCGCCGAGGAGGGCCGCGGCGGACGACAGGTGGGGACTCAAGGGGACTCTCCGAAGGACAGGGGGGCAGTCCTTGGATCACGGGGGGAGGAACCCCCTCCTTCTCGTATCACGATCCACGCCGAGCGTAACCGAATCGCGGGCGGAGACCTCGGACGACCGGCCGAACGGGCGCTCGGCTTTGCGCGGGCTCGTCTATTCTCGCGACGATCATGCCCCGCGTCTCCGTCGTCCTCCCGGTTCGCGACGCCGCCGGGACGCTGTCGTCCGCGATCCGGAGCGTGCGGCGCCAGTCGCTCGCGGACCTCGAATGCATCGTGGTCGACGACGGCTCGACCGACGGCAGCGCCGACGTCGCCGCGCGCCACGCGGAAGACGACGCGCGGGTCCGACTCCTCCGCCGTCCGGCCGAGGGCGTGGCCGCGGCGGCGAACGCGGGGGTCCGGGCCGCCGCGAGTCCGCTCGTCGCCCGGATGGACGCCGACGACCTCATGCGCCGGGAGCGCCTCGCCGAACAGGTCGCGACGCTGGCGGCCGACCCGTCGCTCGTCGGCGTCGGTTCGCACGTGCGCCTCTTCCCGCGGGCGGCGCTCGGCGGAGGGATGCGGGCGTACGAGGCGTGGCTGAACGGCCTGGCGACGAGCGACGATGTCCGGCGCGACCGGTACGTCGAGTGTCCGCTCGCGAACCCGAGCCTGATGCTGCGGCGGGAGGTCCTGCTCGAGCACCCCTGGCGCGCGCGCGGCTGGCCCGAGGACTACGACCTCGTGCTCGGCCTCCTCCGGCGCGGCCACCGGCTCGGCGTCGTCCCGCGGCGGCTCCTCTCCTGGCGACACGCCCCGGGTCGCCTGACGACCGACCACCCGGACTACGCGCTCGATCGGTTCACCGCGTGCCGCGCCCACCACCTCGCCCGCGACGTCCTCCGCCACGTCGATCGGTACGTCCTCTGGGGATACGGTGACACCGGGAGGCAACTCCGGCGCGCCCTCCTCGAACACGGGAAGGAGCCGTCGCACGTCGTCGAGGTGCACCCCGGACGGATCGGCCAGGTGATCCACGGCGCGCCGGTCGTGCCGCCGTCGGACGTGCCGACCCTCCCCCGTCTCCCGATCCTCGTGTCGGTCGCGGGCGCGGGACCGCGAGCGAAGGTCCGGGAGGCGCTGGCGGCGATGGAGTTCGTCGAGGACGTCGACTTCGTCTGCACGGCATAGCGCTGCGCGGCAAAGCGCTGCGCGGCAAAGCGCTGCGCGGCAAAGCGCTGCGCGGCTTGGAACGCGTTCGGGAACGTCTGCGCGTTCGCCACGGCGGCGGCCGGAGGAGGGACGAGCTCTCCGACCCGC
>JAUIEL010000134.1 GCA_030428825.1 bacterium | reverse complement strand
ATGTCGGCATCAAGCTAGCATTTGTTCAAGTTAATATTTCTGATATACATGAAATATGGAAACATTGATTCCCTCTCGCCTGGACACTCTCGGTCATCCTCAGCGGCTGGCCATCTTCCGTCTGCTCATGCGTCGCTATCCTGACAGAGTTCCAGCCGGAGAACTGGCGGATGCACTTGGTCTCAAGGCCTCCACGCTTTCCGCCTATCTGTCTTCTTTGATGCAGGCCGGACTAGTCACCCAGGAGCGGGTTGCAACATCGCTTCGCTACTCCATCGACATGAAGGAGGTGCGACGGACCTTCGACTACCTGCTCCTCGACTGCTGTCGCGGTCGGCCGGAGTTCTGCTCACCCGTTTCAATGCTTTTAGACATGGGGTCCCATGCAATGCCTGACCGAAAATTCAACGTACTATTCATCTGCACTGGCAACTCGGCGCGATCGATCTTCGCCGAGTCCATCCTGCGCAAGACCGCAGGAGACAGGTTCAACGTTTATTCGGCCGGGACTCGTCCCGGTTCGAAGCTGAACCCGTTTGCCGTCCAGGTTCTCCAGGACAAGGGCCACGACATATCGGCGATGCGATCGAAGGATGTGTCGGAGTTTTCCGGCCCGGACGCTCCGCATTTCCATTTCGTCTTCACCGTCTGCAACCAGGCGGCCAACGAGGAGTGCCCGGCTTGGGAAGGCCAGCCGGTCACCGGGCATTGGGGCATGCCGGATCCGGTCAAGGCAGAGGGGAACGATGCCCAGAAGGCGCTCGCGTTCCAGGAAGCCTATGGCGCACTGAAACAGCGGATCGACCTCTTCACCGCGCTCAACATCGAGTCCCTGAGCCGTCTCGCCTTGCAGGCCAGGATCGACGACATCGGCCGCAAACCCATCGAGGACCTTTGATGACCACCTATGCACTGAACGGCCTTGGCCGGATCGGGAAGCTTGCCCTCAAGCCCCTTCTCGAGCGCGGAGCTCAGATCGCCTGGATCAACGATGCTGTGGGCGACCCGGCGATGCATGCGCATCTGCTGGAGTTCGACACCGTCCATGGGCGCTGGCAGGCTGACATCTCCCACGACGCGGACAGCGTGACCATCGACGGCACGCGGCTGCCGTTCGTCGGCACCCGGGACCTGTCGGCCCTCCCGCTCAACGGGGTCGACGTGGTCATCGACTGCACCGGCGTTTTCAAGACAGAAGCCAAACTCGCCCCCTACTTCGAGGCAGGCGTGAAGAAGGTTGTCGTCTCTGCCCCGGTGAAGGATGGAGGCGCGGCCAACATCGTCTACGGGGTCAATCACGACATCTACGATCCGTCGGCGCACCGGATCGTCACGGCCGCGAGCTGCACGACGAACTGCCTCGCCCCGGTCGTGAAGGTCATCCATGAGGCGATCGGCATCCGGCACGGCTCGATCACTACGATCCATGACGTCACGAATACCCAGACCATCGTCGACCGGCCGGCGAAGGACCTGCGCCGCGCCCGCTCGGCCCTGAACTCGCTGATCCCGACCACCACGGGCAGCGCCACGGCGATCACTCTGATCTATCCGGAACTGAAGGGGCGACTGAACGGCCATGCCGTGCGCGTGCCGCTGCTGAATGCTTCGATCACCGACTGTGTCTTCGAGGTTGAGCGGCCGACCACGGTCCAAGAGGTGAACGCGCTGTTCAGAACCGCGGCTGAGGGGGCGCTCGCCGGGATCCTCGGCTACGAGGAGCGCCCGCTCGTCTCGGCCGACTACACCAACGACACGCGGTCGAGTATCGTCGATGCTCCTTCGACCATGGTCGTGAACGGCACGCAAGTGAAGGTCTACGCGTGGTACGACAACGAGATGGGCTACGCACACCGTCTTGTCGACGTCGCGCTGATGGTCGGGTCCTCGCTTTGACCGATCGCCCTGTGCCCGCGCGACCGGATGGCCTGAGCGCCTATATCGCGGTTACCGCCGCCTACTGGGCGTTCATGCTCACCGACGGCGCGCTCCGGATGCTGGTTCTGCTGCATTTTCATACGCTCGGCTTCTCGCCGGTGCAGCTCGCCTACCTTTTCGTGCTCTATGAGATCGCAGGAATGGTGACGAACCTGTCGGCGGGGTGGATCGCGGCGCGCTTCGGTCTGACCTCGACGCTTTATGCGGGCCTCGGGCTTCAGGTGGTGGCGCTGATCGCGCTCGCGCAGCTCGACCCGGGCTGGGCCATCGGGGCATCGGTCGCCTATGTCATGGTCGTGCAGGGCGCAAGCGGCGTGGCCAAGGACCTCGCCAAGATGTCCTCGAAGTCGGCGGTGAAGCTGCTTGCGCCGACCGAGGGCGGCGGCCTCTTCCGCTGGGTGGCCCTCCTGACCGGATCGAAAAACGCGGTGAAGGGTCTCGGCTTCCTTCTCGGCGCGGCGCTTCTGGCGACGCTGGGCTTCGTCTGGGCAGTTCTGGCGATGGCCGGCGTCCTTGCGGCGATCCTGGTAGCGGTCCTGATCGCCATGCCCCCGGGGCTGCCGAGAGGGCGCAGGGGGGCGAAGTTTTCCGAGGTCTTCTCAAAATCCGCCAATGTGAACTGGCTCAGCGGAGCCCGGGTGTTCCTCTTCGGGGCCCGCGACGTCTGGTTCGTGGTCGGCATCCCGATCTATTTCTATGCTGTCCTGTCGGATGGCACGACAGAGGGAAACCGGTCTACCTTTTTCCTGATCGGAACCTTCATGGCGGTCTGGATCATCCTCTACGGAGCGGTCCAGGCCTCGGCACCGCGCCTCCTTCGGGCCGCCAGTCGGTCCGAGGGGGACCTCATCGGGGCTGCGAGAAGTTGGGCCTGGATGCTGGCCATGGTTCCAGCCTTGCTCACCGTGGCAGCGCTCCTGTCACCGGTTCCGCAGACCTGGCTGACGATCACGCTCGTCGCGGGGCTCCTCGTCTTCGGCGCGGTCTTCGCGGTGAACTCCTCGCTCCATTCCTATCTGATCCTCGCCTTCACGAAGGCCGAACGGGTCACGATGGACGGTCTTGGTGACGAACTTCTTCTTCACCTTGGCGGCTTCGGCCGAGTCGGCGGACGCCCCCGTGAACAGGGCGGCGACGGTCATCAGGGCGAGGGTGGTCTTCATGGCTGCGTCTCCTTGTGGGTCGGGGAGACGTCATCAACGTGCGTGCCAGTTCCCGCCCGAGCGTCGAGTTCGCCACAAAGCATGACGCCGAGGGACCTTCCGACGCTCGGCCTCCGATCGCCCCGCGACGGTCCGTTAGCGGTCCCTAACGCGGCGCGTCCTCTCCGTTAGCGTCGGCTGCTTTCCGCAGCGGGACGACCGCCTCGCGCGTCCCCTCCCCCACCGCGTAGACGATCACGAACGCGGGGCCGCCCTCCTCCAGCTCGACGTCGACCTCGATCGCCGTCCCGCCGCCGACGTCGTCCGCGCCCCGCTTCAGCGCCTTCTTCAACGAGATGCGCCCCTCCCGCCCGAGGTCCTCCACCGCGTCGAGGACCTCCCTCTCCTCCGGCGACGGGACGATCTCCTGCGTCCCGCGGACGGCGCCGCCGATCGCGTCGACGACCACCTCGCGCACCCCCCCGTCGACGAGCAGCTCGACCGTGAAGACCGGCCCCTCGTCCCCGGCCTCGAGCTCGGCCTCCAGGGCGAACCCGCCGCCGACCTCCGTGCGGGCGGCGTCGATCGCGTCCGCGAGGTCGATCTTCGCCTTCGCGAGCGCCTCGTCGACGCCCCCTTCCTTCGAGCAGCCGCCGCAGACGACGGCGAGGACGAGCGAGACGGCGGCGAACGGGAACGGGAACGGCTTCATGGGAGACCTCCTCGAACCCCCGATCTTCGAGGCCCGCCGCGGCGTTGTAAAGACCGGTCGCTCAGGAGAGCTCTTCGCGCACCTTCCGCCAGGTGAGGCCGTGCTGGAACGCGAACTGGCGCCAGCTGTTCGCCGACGAGCCGCCGAAGTACTCGGCGCAGTCCTCGTCGTCCGGCAAGCCGCGGAAGTGGAGCATCGCCCGACGGATGAGGTCCTTCACGACCTCCTCGCCGTGCTTCTTCTTCACCTCGGCGAGCGTCGGCCGGAGCTCGCCGGCGAGGATCCGGCGGAGGAGCGTACCGCCGGTGACGCCGGCCGCCGCCGCGTCGCCCCCGACCGCGTCCCTCCGCTCGAGCACCCGTTCGAGGGCGGCGACGGTCACGACCTCCTGCTCCGGATCGACCTCGGCGAACAGGCGCTCGAGCGCGTGCTTGAGCTGGCGCACGTTCCGCGGCCACGGCTGGTCGACGAGGAGCTGCAGCGCCTCCCGCTCGATCCGCCGCAGTCCGGCGACGCCGAACCGCTTCCGCGCGTCGTCGAGGAAGAGCGCGACCAGGAGCGGGACGTCCTCGCTCCGCGCCGCGAGCGGCGGGAGGACGATCCGCATGACGTTCATCCGCTCGTACAGGTCGGCCCGGAACGTCCCCTCCTCCGAGGCACGACGGAGGTCGACGTTGGTGGCGGCGAGGAACCGGACGTCCGCGTCGAGGTCCTTCGTCGACCCGAGCGGTCGGAACTTCCGCTCCTCGAGGACGCGCAGCAGCTTCGCCTGGATCTCGAGCGAGATGTTCCCGATCTCGTCGAGGAAGAACGTGCCGCCGCGCGCCGCCACCAGCAGCCCGTCCCGCCGCGCGTCGGCGCCGGTGAACGCCCCCTTCTCGTGTCCGAACAGCTCGCTCTCGACGAGGTTCCCCGACGTCGTGGTGAGGTCCGCCTTCACGAACGGGCGGTCGCGGCGCGGCGACAGGTCGTGCAGCGCCTGCGCGACGAGCTCCTTCCCGGTGCCGGTCGGTCCGAGCACCAGCACGTCGCTCGGCAGCGGCGCCGCGCGCCGGATGCGCCGGAACACCTCCCGCATGTCGGGCGATCGCCCGACCTGATGCAGCTCGCGGTAGTCCGCGTCGTCGCGGAGCGCCGCCGCGACCTCGGGGATCGGGGTCGACGCGACCCAGCCGAGCGCGTCGTCGGAGACCGTCTCGCGCAGCAGCCGGTTGTCCCGCTTCAGCCGCTTCACCTCCTCCTCGCCGCTCTGCCGCGAGAGGGCGAGCCCCTGCAGCCGCTCGCGCAGACGAAGCCAGGTGACGCCCGGGTCCTCGGCGTCGGTCTTCGCGAGGAGGAAGCCGTCGCCGACGCCCCAGTGCATCAGCCGCTGTCCGTCGCGGACGGTCAGCGCTCCCTCGTACGCGGTCATCAGGATCGGCTGCGCGTCCGGCCAGTGCTCCTTCGCCAGCCGGATCACCTCCAGGCCGTCGGTCGGCCCGCCGCCGACCTTCTCGAAGTTCAGGTCGGTGACGACGACGTCGAACGCCTCCCCCTCCTCGATCAGCACCTCGACGCCGGCGACGCTCGACGCCGTCTCCGCCTCGATCGCGTCCGCGAGCGGCTTCGCGACGTTCTTCACGAACCCCTTCACCACCCCGCCCGAGTCGTCGCAGAACAGCACGCGCATGCGGCTCACGTCGCCATCTCCTCCAGGTCGTCGGGCAGCTCGAGCTCGAACGCGACGAGGCGCCGGTCCCAGTCGTGGATGCGGGCCTCGATCGAGCCCGAATAGTACTCGCGCGCGAAGTATCGGATCAGGAAGAGCCCGAGCCCGGTCCCTCCGCCGCGCCCCGGCTCGAAGCACCGGTCGAGGATCTCCCCGACGCGCTCGCGGAGCCCGTCCTCGTCGACCGGCGCCATCCCCGCGATCCGGGGGAGGACGAATCGGACCGATCCGTCGTCCGCGCGCACCTCCTTCACGGCCAGGTCGTTCACGAAGCGGATCCGCACGCGGCCGCCCCCCTTCTCGACCTCGACCCGCAACGGCTGCTCGCCGGAGCAGTTCCGGAGTCCGTTCTTGATCAGCTCGTAGCAGAAGAACTGCAGGATCCCCCGCTTCCCCCGCGTCAGCGTCCCGGCGTCCTCCCCCTCCCCTTGCACGTCGACCTCGAGCGGGAGCTCGAGGAACTTCCGCCGCTGCCGGACCACCTGCGGATCGCGCGACTCGCGCGGGAGGTCGGCGACCTCGACCTCGCCGACCTGTCGCCGGACGGAGCGGAGGAGCGTCGGGAGGGGAATCCTCGCCAGGCCGACCGGGCGGACGCCGCCGTCCGCGGACTCCTTCCGCGCGCGGGCGAACTCGTCGAGGAACTTGATGAACCCGAGCCGCGCCTTGTTCGAGTCGACGATGAACCGGACGTTGTGCGAGATCTCCGGCGGGACCTCCCCCTCCAGCTCCTCCAGCGCGTCGAGCGCCTCCTCGCCGTACGCGTCGTACGCGAGGATGTCGTTCCCGATGGTGTGGGTCAGGCCGGCGGTGAGGGCGATCCAGTTCTCGGTCTCGCGCGCCTTCTCGGCGAGCTCGCGGTCGGCCCGCTCCTGCTCGCGGCGCTCGACCTCCCGCTCGAACCCCCGCCGGAGGGCCGCCACCAGCGAGAGGGTGGCGAGGATGAGGATCGCCAGGGCGACCCGCTCGGTGATCAGCCGGTTCAGCTCCTTCCGGTCCGCGACGCGACGGAAGTCGAGCTCGTGCAGCCGCGCGATCACGTCGTCGAGCGCGGCGCGCACCTCGTCCTGCTGCGCGAGCCGCGCGTCGAGCTCTCCGAACAGCCGGTCGTCGAGCCACGCCTGGTAGTCGACCCGCTCCGGCTTCCTCAGCGGGCTGGTCGTGATCCGGTCGACCGCCTCGAGGAGGGCGTCCCGCTCCAGGCCGAGGGTGGTGTCGGTCTCCGGGAAGACGGCGGCCAGCTCCTCCGTCAGCGCGTTCGCCGCCGGCGACCCGAGGTCGGCTCGGAGCCCCGCCAGTGTCCGTCGCAACGCCTCCTGCCGCCGCTCGATCGCGTCGAACGTGCGCGCCGCGGCCCGGTCGAGCGACGGCGCGTCGGCGGGGAGCGCGTCCGCGGGCGCGAAGTACGACTCCTCGCGCACCGCCGGGTACGCCTCGCGGTCCGCGTCGATCGCCTCCCGCAGGCGCGCGTACCTGCCCGCCGCCTCCGCGCGGTCGAACTCGTCGCCGCGCCGCTCGCGTCGCCGCTCTTCGATCGTCTCCGCGAGGTCCGCCCGGAGGTCCGCCAGCACGCGCCGGCCGTCGTCGCGGACGTGCCAGAACAGGAACCCGTACATCACGAAGATGCCGCCGATGAACGACGCCATCGTCCGAACGCCGCCCGGCGAAGGCTCGAGATGGAACGCGAGCAGCGCGTAGACGAAGAAGAGCGCGGGATCGAGCGGGCTGGTGGCGGCGCCGGTGAAGACGAACAGGAGCCCGAGGATCGGGAGGTCGAGCCACGGGACGAGCGGGCGACGCCACCGCCAGAACAGGAGGAGCCGGGCCGCGACCAGGAGCGGCAGCAGGGTGCGTTCGCGGGTCCCGATCTGGAGGTCGGGGAGGTCGCGCGTCAGCAGCACGCTGCCGAGGATCGGGATCAGCAGGATCGCGACCCCCGCGAGGACCAGCCGCCGCGTCGAGCGGACGGTCTCCGATCCCCGATCCTCCGGCGCGGCGCTCAACGCGGCTTCAGCAGGCGCGCCCGCTCGCGCGCGCGCTTCTCCTCGTACTTCTCGATCGACCAGTTCGCGAGCGCGAGCGCCGTCGTCGAGAGGAGCATCCCGCCGAACGGCGACGACGCGTCGATCGAGACCACGCGATCGTCCTTCCGGACCGTCAGGAGGTACCCCGAGAGGTACGACGAGACGGTGTCCGGGAGCGGCAGCAGCGACGGATCGACCGCGAACGGCGCCTGCATCGCGACGAACGGCAGGTACGGGCCGGCCACGCCGAGCCCGATCTCGGTCAGGTGGGCGAAGTCGAGGTAGAGGAGCCCGACGACGTCGTCTCCCGCGTCCCCGACGTTCTGGCGCAGGCAACGCGCGAAGTCGTCCTCCTCGGCGAGCCCGCCGTCGCCGTTCGCGGCGAGCCGCCGGCGGAGGAGCGGACCGCTGGTCGCCGCCACCAGGCGATCGCCGACGACGGCGACGACCGGCGCCACCGGGAGGTCCCCCGTCACCGAGTACGCCGCGGACGTCCCGTCGAGGGAGAGCGGGTTCATCGCCACGCCCCCGCCCCCGAAGCGCTCCGAGAGGCGCGCGAGCAGCTCCGCTCCCCGCCCCCCGTCCCGGAGCTCGATCGACGCGCCGCCGTCGGGCATCGGGATCGGCCCCGACTTCGCGGTCGTCCAGATCGCCATCCGCTCGCCGAGTACGGCGAACAGGTCGTTCCGCACGTCGACGCCGAGGAGGCCGCCGAGGCCGCTCAGGCGCGCGTCCCACCGCTCGCGCGCGCCCGGCTCGATCGACTCGAGGAGCGCGCCGACGCCGTCGGAGAACGCCGCGAGGTCGATCTGCGTCGCGAACGCGAGATCGACGCCGCTCGGGATCTCGTCGACCAGTCCGCCGCCGCGGACGGTGTCGAGCAGCGCGAGCGCGCCGGTCCGCTGTCCGTCGGTGACGAGGGCGATCGAGTCGCGCAGCCGTCCGTCGGCGACGCCGAGCGAGAGGCCGATCCCCTCCACCGAGTCGAGCCCGAGCCGGTCGAGCGCGGCGATCTGCGGGTCGCGCGCCACGTCCGGGGCGAACGTCGCGCGCAGCGCCTTCAGGTCGAACCAGAGGTCGACCAGCCCCGCCCCCCGGGTCGACGCCGCGCGCCACCGCGAGAACGCCGGAGCGTCGGCGAGCCCCCCCTCCGGCCGCTCGTCGCCCGCGAGCGCCGCCGCCACCTCGCGGAACCGCTCGGGCCGCAGCGCCGCGACGAACGTGTCGCCGACGAAGCCGTGCGCGAGCCCCGGGGAGACCCCGGCGAGGCTCGGGAACCTCGTCACCCGGTGCGGGAACCTCGCGTCCGCGACGGCCGTCGTCTCCCCCTCCTCGGGGATCAGCTCGAACGCGCGTTCGACCGACCGGCCGAACGCCTCGCGCCCGCTCGTCTCGACCAGCAGGACGACGTCCCCCGCCGAGACGCCCGCGCCGGGATCGAGCGGCGCGTCCCACGCGATCGCGCCGGTCGGGTCGGTCCGTCCGAACCCGAGCAGCGCCACGACCAGCCGCCCCTCGACGATGTCCGGGAGTCCGTACATCTCGAGCAGCTTCAGCCCCGCCCGGAGCTCCCTCGACTCGCGCTTCGCGAACGCGAACGCCCCGTCGAGGAAGTCGGCGACCTCCTCGTCCTCGATCAGCTCGACCAGCTCGAGCCCCGGCAGCTCTCGGACGCCGCGACCGACGTCGATCGAGAGGTACGCGATCGTCGACGGCGGCAGCGCCGCGGCCGGGTCCCCGGCCCGCGCGGCCGGCGAGAGCGCGGCGACGATCAGGAGGAGCGGGACGGCGGCGCGCACGATCAGTCTCCGAAGTAACGCGGCAGGAGGAACCTCATCCGGTCGAGCGTCTCGGGCGGGAGGAGCGCCTTGTCGGTCAGGATGGCGAACTTCGCCGCGTCGGCGCACGCCGGGTCGGACGGCATCGCCACCACGTCGCCGATCACCGACGCGAGGAGCTGCTTGGCGTGGGCGGCGTTCTTGTTCAGGTTGTCGATCACCATCTGGATGTCGACGTCGTCGTCCTCTTCGCGCCAGCAGTCGTAGTCCGTGACCATGCAGACGAGCGCGTACGTCAGCTCCGCCTCCCGCGCGAGCTTCGCCTCCGGAAGCGCCGACATGTTGATCAGCCCGGCGCCCCACGAACGGTAGAGGTGGCTCTCCGCGCGGGTCGAGAAGAGCGGCCCCTCCATGCAGACGATCGTCTCGTCGCGGTGGATCCTGAGGCCGAGCTCCTTCGCCTTGTCGAACAGCAGGTTCGAGAGCGGCGCGCTGAACGGATCGGCGAACGCGACGTGGCCGACGACCCCGTTCCCGAAGAAGGTGCTCGGCCGGCTGCGCGTCCGATCGATGATCTGCGACGGGATCACGAAGTCGAGCGGCGGCAGCTCCTCCTTCAGGGACCCGACGGCGGAGAACGACACGATCTTCTCGACGCCGATCGACTTCAGGGCGGCGATGTTCGCGCGCGAGTTCACCTCGGTCGGGAGGATGCGATGCCCGCGCCCGTGCCGGGGGAGGAACGCGACCGCGTGCCCCTCGACCTCGCCGACGACGATCGCGTCGGACGGCTCCCCGAACGGGGTTTCCGGCGTCACCTCGCCCAGGACCTTCAGGTTGTCCAGCTCGTACAGGCCGCTGCCGCCGATCACCCCGACGGACGCACGCAGTTCGCTCATCTTGACGGTCTCCTCGCGAATCGGAGAGCGTACCCGTCGCGCGCGGACGGCTCGGCGTGCATTTTCGAACGGGGCAAACGGGCCGAACGGGCCGGGCGCGCGGGAGAGCCGGCGTCAGGGCGTGATCGAACCGAGCACCGTCGCCCGCGCCGCGCCGGTCGCCGACGGCTCGTTCCCCGGGCGGCCGAGGAGCGTCTCCCGCGCGAGGACCGCGAACGCGATCGCCTCCTTCGCGTCCGCCGGCAGGCCGTGGTCGTCGGACGCCTCGACCGGAACCGGCGAGAGCCGCCGGTCGAGCTCGTCCCGCAGGGTGGGGTTCCGCGCCCCGCCCCCCGACACGATGATCCGGGAGAGCGGGTGGAACCGCGGCGGCAACTCGGCGACCGCGCGCTGGATCGTCGCCCCGGTGAACGCCACCGCGGTCGCGAGGAGGTCGTCGAGCGAACGTCCGCTGTCGATCAGCCGCCGCGCGAGCGCCTCCCCGAACGTGTCGCGGTCGGCCGACTTCGGCGGCGGCGCGGCGAGGAAGGGATGCCTCAGGAGCTCCTCGAGGATCGTCTCGTCGACCCTCCCCTCGGCCGCGCCGCGACCGTCCTCGTCGAAGCCGCGCTCGCCCCCCGACGCGATCCGGACGAGGGCGTCGGACAGCGCGTTGCCGGGTCCCGTGTCGAACGCGATCACGTCGCCCCCGACGCCGTCGAGGGCGGTCAGGTTCGCCAGCCCGCCGACGTTCAGGGCGACCCGCCGCTCCCCCTCCGCCGCCAGGAGGAGGCGGTCGACGCGCGGGACGAGCGGCGCGCCCTCCCCGCCCGCGGCGAGGTCGCGGGAGCGGAAGTCGGAGACGACCGGGCGGCCGGTCCGTTCGGCGACGATCGCGGCCGCGCCGAGCTGCATCGACGCGCCGGGCATCCGCGGCCCGCGCGGGCGATGGAACACCGTCTGGCCGTGCGATCCGACCAGGTCGACGGCGTCGAGCGAGAGGTCGGCGGCGTCCGCGACCGTGCGCGCCGCGTCCGCGAACGCCTCGCCGAGGCGCGCGTCGAGATCGACCAGGTCGGGGGCCGGCGCGTGGGCCGCCGCGAAGATCCGCTGCCGGAGCGTCGGCTCGTACGGGACGCACGTGAACGCTCTGAGCGAGAGCCGGACGCCGCCCGGACGGTCGGCCAGCTCGACGCAGGCGGCGTCGACCCCGTCGGCGGAGGTGCCGGAGATCAGGCCGACGACGGTGTGGCGGTCGCGCGCCCTCAGACGCAGGAGCCGCTCGACCGGGTCGTCCGGGGCGGACGTCACGGGCACGAGCGGCTCGCGCGGGGCCCGGCTTCGGCGCCGGCCGGGGGGGCGGTCGGCGTCCGGACGGCGATCAAGGAATCTCGATCTCGACTCCGACCTTCAGGCGGTTCGGGTTCGGGATCGCGGCCGGGTTCGCGTCGGCGATGCGGCGCCACTGCGTCGGCGCGCCGTAGAACTGACGCGCGATGGAGCTGAGCGTGTCCCCGCTCTTCACGACGTACTTCACGCCGCCCGCCGTCGAGCCGGCCGTGCGCGGCGTCGCCGGCTCGCGGGACGGACGCGACCGCGGCGCCTCGATCTCGTCGGCGTCGAGCTGCGGGACGTTCAGGATCATGCCGGCGCGGAGGCGGCGCGGGTCGACGTCCTCGTTCACCTTCTCGAACTCGACGTAGAGGTTCGCGTCGCCGAAGTAGTCCTGAGCGAGGCTCGAGTAGGTGTCGCCGGAGCGGACCGTGTGCGTCCGCGGCAGCGTGGTCGCCGGCGCCGGCTCGGGCTCGGGGACGTCTTCGCGCGGCCGGTCGGTGACGTTGCGCGGCGAGACCGGGACCGGGTCGTCCTCGAGCTCGTCGTCCTTGATGTCGATGAGCCGCGGACCGGGGATCGGGTCGTCGCCGCCGTCGTAGTCGGTCGGTCGATCGAGGTCCCGCCGGAGCGACGGGACCGCCGGGCCGTCGTCGATCGAGCCGATGTCGCCCGGCCCCTTCGCGCGCGCG
>JAUIEL010000133.1 GCA_030428825.1 bacterium | reverse complement strand
CAAGGAGGTCGAGGAGAAGCGGCTCGAGGTCGACAAGAAGAAGGCCGAGCTCGAGAAGACCCGCGTCCAGGACGAAGGGGACCTCGCCGAGAAGAAGGCGGCGCTCGCCAAGGCCGAGCGGACCCTCGACAAGGCGCGGAAGGAGGTCGCCGACCTCGAGCACGACTCGAAGGCGCTGCAGGTCGTGTCGCCCCGTGACGGCGTCGTCTTCTACGGGCGGACCGGCGACGACATGCCGGCGGGGATGATCGTCTTCGGCGGACGGAACAACGAGATGCGGGTCGGAGGGCGCGTCCGCACGCACGAGGTCCTGATGACCGTCGCCGCGATGGACAACCTCTCGATCCGCATGCGCGTCCTCGAGAACGACATCCAGCACATGAAGCCCGGCCTCGCGATCTCCGTGCGACCCGACGCGTTCCCGAACCTCGTGCTCGACGGGAAGCTGACGCAGGTCGACCAGATCGCCTCGCGCGAGGGGTTCTTCTCCGAGGTGCGGGAGTTCACCGTGAAGGGGAGCTACGAAGGCGTCCACGACCCGCTCCGCTCCGGCATGAACTGCCGCGTCACCGTCCACGCCGACTCGGTGCCGGACGCGGTGCAGGTGCCGGTCGTGTCGGTCTTCGAGGAGGACGGCGAGCACTACTGCTTCGTCAAGGACGGACCGAGCGCCCGTCGTCAGAAGGTCGAACTCGGCGCGACGAACGGGAAGCGGGTCCAGATCGTCCAGGGCCTGAAGCCGGACGAGGTCGTCTTCCTGTACGACCCGAACCGCACCTGAGCCTCGGGGGACCGCGCGCGATGGATCCCCTCATCCGACTGCAGGAGGTGCGGAAGACGTACGCCATGCCCGGCGGCGACGTCCAGGCCCTCAAGGGAATCGACCTCGAGTTCCACGAGGGCGAGTTCACGTCGATCGTCGGCACGTCCGGCTCCGGGAAGTCGACGCTCCTCTACCTGCTCGGCCTCCTCACCGAACCGAGCGACGGCGTCTACTGGTTCCGCGGCCGTCAGACCGACGTCATGGACGACCTCGAGCGATCGCGGCTGCGCGGCCGAGAGATCGGCTTCGTGTTCCAGTCGTTCCACCTGGTGCCGCAGCTCGACATCGAGCGGAACGTCCTCCTCGCCGCGCGCTACGCCGGCGCGCCCGGCAACGGCGTCCCCCTCGAGCGCCGGGCGACCGAGCTGCTGGAACGGGTCGGCCTCTCGCACCGGTTCGGTCATCGGCCGGTCGAGCTGTCGAACGGGGAGATGCAGCGCGTCGCGATCGCGCGGGCCCTGCTGACCGGGCCGAGCCTCATCCTCGCCGACGAACCGACCGGCAACCTCGACGAGGAGAACGGCGCGCACGTGTTCGAGCTCCTGACCTCCCTGTCGAACGACGAGGGGAAGACCGTGATCATGGTGACGCACGACATGCAGCTCGCGGAGAAGTCGCGGCGCGTGGTCCGACTCCGGAACGGGGAGGTGATCGAGTCGTGAAGCTCCTCGTCGAGGCCTGGCAGAACCTGATGCTCCACAAGACGCGGTCCGGCCTCGCCGCGCTCGGGATCATCTTCGGCGTCGCCTCGGTCATCTGCATGCTCTCCATCAGCGAGGTGGCGCGGCAGGACGTCATCGGCCGCATGCAGCGGATGGGCTTGAACAACGTCATCGTCGACTCGGTCAAGCCGGAGCGGATCCGACGGCGCGAGCGGCAGGAGAGCGACGAGTCGTGGTCGGCGCGCTACGGCGTCACGCGCACCGACCTGGAGATCCTCGCCGACAACGTCCCGGTCGTGGAGGCGGTCGTCCCGATGCGCGTCCTGTTCAAGGACGTCGTCGCCAACCTCCACGTCTCCGACATCACCGTGGTCGGGACGACGCCCGGGTACGCCGACGTCATGGAGCACGCCGTCGCCTCCGGCCGGTTCCTCTCCCCGGTCGACGGCGCGAAGGCCGACCCCGTCTGCGTCCTCGGCCACACCGCGGCCCGCGAGCTGTTCCCCCTCCAGTCGCCGCTCGGCGAGGTCGTGAAGATCGGCGGGATCCACTTCGACGTGGTCGGCGTGATGGACCGGAAGGGACAGACCGGCTCCGGCGGGCTCCTCGCCGATCCGGACCGGGCGGCGTACGTCCCGTTCGAGACGTCGTTCGCCCGGTTCGGTCGGATGCAGGTCCGACTCGGTCAGGGGACGCAGGAGATGACCGAACTCGAGGTGAACCGCGCCGTGCTCCGGGTCGCCTCGAGCGATCAGCTCCTGCCGGTCGCGCAGATCGCGGAGAACCTCCTCGAACGGCGGCACGACCAGGAGGACGTCGCGGTCACCGTCCCGTTCGAGCTCCTCTCCGAGCACGAGAAGGCGGAGCGGATCTTCCGCTGGGTGATGGCGTCGCTCGCCGCCATCTCCCTGCTGGTCGGCGGCGTCGGCATCATGAACATCATGCTCGCCAACATGGCGGAGCGGCGGAGCGAGATCGGGCTGCGCCGCGCGCTCGGCGCGACCCGGGCCGAGATCGTCTCCCTGTTCGTCGGCGAGAGCACCGTCCTCTGCCTCCTCGGGGGCGCGCTCGGCATGGCGGTCGGCGCCGCGCTGGCGCAAGCGATCGGCGCCCTCGCGCAGTGGGAGGTCGTCTACCAGCCGCTCTCGTTCCCGTTCGCGCTCGGGGTCTCCGTCCTGACCGGCCTCGCCTTCGGCACGCTGCCGGCGGTCAAGGCGGCGCGGCTCGACCCCGTCCTCGCCCTCCGCGTGGAGTGAGACCGATGACGACCCCGCGCCTCCTCGCCTTCGCTCCGCTCGCGATCGTCCTCTCCCTCCCCGCCGCCGCCGGGGAGGGCGGCGACGCGGATCGGTCCGACGTCCACCGGCTGGAGCCGACGCTCGACACCGACGCGCTGGTCCGCCGGGCGCGCGAGGCCCGCGAGGCCGGCCTGCGATACCTGGTCGACCACCAGAACGACGACGGCTCGTTCGGCTCGCACGATCCGCGGCTGGCGACGCTCGCCGACTTCGGGTTCCAGCTCCGCCATCGCGGCTCGCAGAACGGCGTGCGAACGGCCTGCACCGCGCTCTGCGCCCAGGCGCTCCTCGAGACGCGCCGGAGGACCGAGGCCGAGGCGGCGGCCCTCGAGCGGGCGATCGAGGACCTCCTCCGCCCGGTGAAGATCGCGTACGAGAAGGAGGAGAGCTTCAACACCTGGGGGTACGGGTACAAGCTCGACTTCCTGACCCGGCTGCTCGACTCATCCCTCGCCGAGGGTCGGGAGGAGCGGATCCGCGAGGCGGCCCGACTCTGCGTCGACGGACTGCTGACCTACCAGCAGCACGGCGGCGGATGGGGGTACTACTCGGACGTCGAGAACGACTTCGAGTCGATGTCGTTCAACACGGCGGTCTTCGCCGCCGCGCTCCATCGCGCCGAGTCGCACTCCGTCCCGGTCCCCGCGGGGATGATCGCGGACGCGACGGAGATCGTGCTGCGGCAGCGCTGCCCGGACGGGAGTTTCGTCTACAGCTCGTCGCACGTCGGCCGCGGCCGCTCGATGCTGATGAGCCTCGGCGCCGGCGGACGGACCGCCGCCTGCGCTCTCGCGCTGTTCGAGCTCGGCCGGTACGACCTCGCCGAGCTCGATCGCGCGCTGCACGTCTTCCGCGTCGGCGAGAACTACCTCGAGAAGGGACGGAAGCTGATCGTCCCCCACTCGGCGCCGCACGCGGTCTCCGGGTACTTCTACTTCTTCGGCTACTACTACGCGGCCGAGGTGATGGAGCGGCTCGGCGACGACGCGGTGACGACCGACCATTGGAACCGCCACGCCTGGCAGATGATCCGGACCCAGGAGGAGGACGGCCGGTGGTGGGACACCGCCTCCGGTCACTACGGCGAGATGTGGGGGACCGCGTTCGCGCTCCTCACGCTGCATCGCTACCTCGACGCCGCCCCCGCCCGGCCGACCCAGGACTTCTGACGACGCTCCGATCACCGATGAACCGACCCGCCCCTCGCCTCCTCGCCGCCCTCGCCCTGTCGATCGTCGCCGGGTGCGGCGACCGGAACCCGATCCCGATCCGACCGAAGGACTACGTCGACGAGACGGTCACCTCGTTCCGCCCGATCACGACGCTCGGAATCGAGGGACATCCCGCGACGATCGACCTCTGGGTCGAGGAGGGGGCCGCCCGGCGTCCGCGCCACCCCGGCGGCTTCGTCGTCCGGGTCGTCGCGGAGGACGGTCCCTCCGCCGGCCGGCTCCGGGTCGGCGACGTGATCCACCGCGTCGCCGACCGCGACGTCGCGAACGTCGAGGACCCGACGGTCGACCTCGTGGCGGCGCTCGAGGAGGCGGCGGCGGGCGAGGGCCGAAGCGAGGTGACGCTCGGCGTCCTCCGGCGCGGCCGCCCCGCGGAGGCGACCGTCGAGCTCGAGCTCGGGTCGCTCGACGAGGGGCTCCCCGGGACGCCGCCGCGGCTCCTCGCGATGGCCGAACGGGCGCTCGACGCGCTCGCCCACGCGCAGTCGGTCGACGGCGGGTTCGCGTCGGCGGAGGAGGCGCCGGACGCGCGCCTCGTCGTCGCGGCGACGGCGGGGGTCGCCTTCCTCGCGTCGGGCTCCGATCTCGAACGCGGCGCGCGGGCGACGAACGTCCGCCTCTGCCTCGAGGCGGTCCGCCGCGAGCTCGAGGCAAAGGAGAAGCTCCGCGTCCCCGGCCTCGCGTGGGCCACGATCTTCCTCGGAGAACTCCTCGGGCGCGGTCCGGACCCGGACCTCCTCGCGCTCGCCGCGGGCACCCTCGGCCGTCTCGTCGCGATGCAGCGGGACGACGGAGGCTTCCCGCTCGGCGACCCCGAGGAGTCCCTCGGGTACTGCGACCGGACGTTCGCCACGCACCTCGCGCTGACCGCCGTCGGCGTCGCCGAGCGGGCCGGGATCGCCCCGGACGCGGAGGTGGTCCCGAAGGCGTGCGCCTACCTGAAGGAGCGGATGAACGGCGGCGAGGTCGTCTTCTCGATCGCCGACGGGTTCGACCGGAGGACGGAGGCCGGGCGGGCCGGCGGCGCCGCCGTCGCGCTCCGGACGCTGAACGTCACCCGGTCCGACCCGTTCTTCACGTCCCTCGTCGAGTACCACCGCCCCCTCGCCGCCGACGTCGTCGACGCGCCGCGCGGCGCGCCGTGGCACGGGCTCTTCGCCGCCGTCCTCGCGCACCAGGGCGGCACCGGCGGGCGCCTGACGTTCCACCACGCGCAGAAGTTCCGGCTGGTCGCGTGGCAGCGGCCGGACGGCTCGTTCGCGATCCCTCGCTCTCCTCGGCCGTACACCTTCGAACGCGAGGCGGACGGTGCGCCGCTCGCGACCGCGATCGGCGCGATCCTCCTGCGGCTCGGCGAGGGAGACCTGCCGCTCCTCCTCGCCCGGCGCGACCATCCGATGCAGCCGCGCCGCGACGGCGACGGCGCGTCGATCGAGACCGACGGCGGCGCGCCCGCCCCCGAGGGACCGCCGGACGGCGCGAAGGTGATGAAGTTCGGGTCGCTGGACGAGGCGCGGGAGTTCCTCGAATCGATGGGGATCGACCCGGACCAGGTGCAGGGGAACGTCGACCTCGGCGGGGACGAGCGGCGGAAGAGGGAGAAGAAGGACGGTTGACCGGTTCGTCGCTCGTCGCGCGGGCGCCGCACCTCTCCCTCGCGCTCGCGAGCGGCCTCGCGTGCTTCGTTCGCGTGCGCGGGGAGGAGCGCCGGGCGGCGGCGGACGTCGCCACGCGGTGCGGCCTCGCTCCGAGCGCGACCCCGCGGCTGGCCCGGTCGTTCGCCCGGACCCGTCTCCGGCAGGGCGTGGTCCGGAGCCTCGTCGCCCGCCGCGGCATCGAGGGGCTCGCCCCGCTGGTCGACGTGCGCGGCGCGCGGCACCTCGAACGCACGGCCCCGGACCGGCCCGGACCGCTCGTCGCGCTGTGGCACCTCGGCGTCCCGCTGGCGGTCTCGACCGCGTTCGTCCTCCTCGAGCTCCCCGTCGTGATGGCGGTCCGCCGGCGACGAAGGACCGCGAGGACCGACATCCTCGAACGGATCGAGGTCGGCGGCGCCGCGGACCGGGCCGTCTTCGCGCGCCGCGCGCTCGAACGGCTGCGAGGCGGCGGCGCGGTCGCGATCCACGTCGACGGCCGGCAGGGCGGGCGTCGGGTCGACGGGACGTTTCTCGGCCGACCGATCACGCTCGGCCGCGGCCTCGGCGCGCTCGCGCTCCGCACCGGCGCCCCGGTCGTCCCCGTCGTCGCGCGCTGGATCGGAGCGGCCGGACGGATCGAGGTGACGTTCCACGCGCCGCTTCCCCGGCCGGACGACGCGGACGAGGAGGCGGTCGTCCTCGCCGTCGCCGCGTGGTTCGAGGAACGAGCGCGCGCCGAGCCGGACCTCCTCCGGAGCCGACGATGGGATCGGGGAGACTCCCCGGAAGACTCAGCCTGAACCCGCTCCCGGCTCCCGATCGAGGAGCACGCGGATCCAGCCCGCCGGATCCTCGAGCGCGACCTCGACGCACCGCGCGCGCGCCGGGTCCTCTCCGATCACGACGGCCAGCCCGTGACGGACGTCGTGCGCTTCTCCCGCGGGCGTGACCTCGAGGAACGAGAAGATCGCCTCGGCGAGCGGTTCGTGCTCGTGCCACGACGTCAGGACCACGCTCTCCACCGTCGGATCCGGATCGCGTTCCGCCGCGGATTCGTCGAGCACGTCGTGAACCCGCTCGCAGTCGGTCCCCCAGACGTCGAACGCCACTCCGCCCGCGTCGAGGAGCGCGTCCGCCACCCGACCGACCGTCTCCGGCGGGATCCCCGCCGCGTCCCAGATCAGCAGGCACGCGAAGGCTCCGCGATCGAGTCGTCGAAGCGCCTCGACGGCTTGCTCCGGAGTCCCGACCCGCAGGAGACGGAGCCGGCGGCCGCGGCCGTCCGTCCCGCATCGCCTCGTCCCGCGCACGTCAGCTCTCCCGGCCCGCCCGGCGGTCCCGCTCGAACCGCACCATCATCGGCACGAAGCCGACCCGCTCGAACGCGCGTCGCGCCCGCTCGTTGAACGACCAGGCCGCGAGCTCGACCCGGTCGAGGCCGCACGCCTCCGCGTCGACGACCGCCGCGTCGATCAGCGCCCGCGCGACACCGCGTCCCCGCGCCCCCTCGACGACGGAGACCTGATCGATCTCGCACCACCGGCGCTCGCGCGCGAACGGGTTCGCGGGCCGCCGCTCATGGAACGCGAGCAGGTAGCCGACCGACGCGCCCTCCACCGCGGCGATCCACGCCCGCGCGCCGTCTCCCTCCAGCACCTCCCGGAACCACGCGGCGACGCGCGACGGGTCGGCCGCGAGAAACAGCTCCGGCCGCTCGGCGACGTGGAGATCCTGCACCACCGCGTTCAGCGCGGCCAACGCGTCGGCGTCCTCGACGGTCGCGCGGCGAACGTCCACCACGCTCACTCCCCGTCCCGCTGCCGGCGCGCCTCGCGCAACATCCGCCGCATCTCGTCCGCCCGCGCGCCGTGCGGCGCCAGCGTCAGCCCCTCCTGCAGGCAGACGATCCCCTCCTCGAGCCGCTCCTGCTCGAGGTAGCCGACCGCCATGTGGAGCATCGCGAGGTGGAGGACCGCCGGGTCGTCGTCCGAGCGCCGCACGACGTCGCGCATCTCGTCGACGAGACCGGGCCAGTCCCGCGCCTCCTCCCGGGCCGCGGCGAGCGCGTCGATCTCCTCGAGCGTCCGGGAGCGCGACGCGGAGTCGATCCAACCGCGGTACTTCGAGGCGAGCCCCGCCTCTCCGTCGGCGTCGAGCGCGACGATCCGCCGGAGCTCCGGGACGTACGCCACTCCCCACCACGCGGCCGGGATCTCCGCCAACCCCTCGTCGAGCGCGCGCGCCGCCTCGATCCCCTCCGCCGCGGCCGCCCGGGCGAACGCCGCGTCGCGCCGCTCGCGGACCTCGACCAGCTCGGCGAGGTGGCGCAGGTACTCCTCCGGCCCGCCCTCCCGATAGCCGGTCCGCGCGTACGGCCGTCCCTCGGCGTCGGCCAGGACGACGGTCGGGAAGCCGCGCACCCCGAGCCGCTCCTGCCACTCCTCGTTCCGCGCCTTCTCCTCGGGCGTCACCCGGCTCGCGTCGCGCGGGAAGTCGAGCGTCACCGGGACGAACGTCTCGGCGACGCGCCGCGGGAACGGGTCGGCCTGGAACACCTCTCCGTCGAGCTTCAGGCACCAGACGCACCAGTCCGAGCCGGTGAAGTCGAGGAGGAGGTCCTTTCCCTCGTCCTTCGCCCGCGCCTTCGCCGCCTCGACGTCGCGCAGCCACGCCTCCGGCGCGCCGGCCGACGCGACCGATCCGACCGAGGGGGCCGAGAGGACGAGCCCCGTCACGCACACCACCGCCCGCAGGACCGCCCTCATCGCGTCTCCTTTCTCTTCGCCTCGAGCCGCGCCTCGACCTCGCGCTCGGCCTCGTCCCGTTCCTTCGCCAACGCCGCGAACCGCTCCGCCCGCTCCGGGTCGCCGGACGCGCGCGCCGCCTCCACCAGGAGTTCGATCAGCCGCGGATGGTTCGATCGATCGAGCTCCTCCTCCGCCCGCCGCCCCGCCTCCTCCGGACCCTCGACGTGGAGGATCCTCTCCACCACGTCCGGCGCTCGCTCCGGGTGGAGGACGCCGCGGTCGAAGAGCGCGCGTTCGATCCGGTCCGCGTCCGCCTCGTCCCCGAGCCGGCGCCGAGCGTCCGCGACCCAGAGGAGCGGGTCGGGGAGGTCCCCCGCGACCCGTTCCGCCGCCTCGAGTCGCGCTCTCGCTCCGTCCCGCTCGCCGGCCGCAGCGAGTCTCACGGAGACGACGACCAGCGCCTGGACCGCGGTCCATCGTCGGACGCGCTCCTCCGCCGCCCACCGTTCGATCGCCTCGCCCGCCCGCTCGAGCCAGGCGACCCGCGACCCGCCGTCGACGAACGCCCCCCCGTCGGCCGGGAAGAGATCGAGCAGCGCCTCTCGATCGAGGGAGCCCATCCCCCGCTCGACGTCGAACGTGATCCCCCCCCCGGGGAGGTACGAGAACGCCACGTCGCCGTCTCCGGGCGCCTCCATCCGCGCCGTCGCCACCTCGAGCGCCCGCACCGCGAGGTCGAGCTCGCCGGCGCACGCGAACAGGCGCGCCGCGCGCTTCGCCGTCCGCCGGCGCCATCCCTCGTACGGTCCCTCCGGCGCGTGGAGCACGCCCTCGCAGATCGTCCGTCCCCGCTCGAGCGCCCCGGCGGGGCCGAGCAGCTCCTCCCACGTCGACAGCGCCAGCTCCTCGTACGACTCGCGCTGCCACGTCATGTCGCCCGGCTCGGCCCACGCCAGGATCGCGTCGACGACGGCGAGCCGCGCCTCGCCGTCGAGGCTCTCTCGGACGTCTTCGATCAGCGAGCGGGCCGGGATCCGCGCCGAACCGCCGAAGCCGCCGGCGTCGGTCCGCGTCGCGCACCACCGGAACAGCCGGGTCGCGGTCGCGAGGTCGCCGGTGCTCGCGAAGACACGCGCCAGACGGCGGAGCGCGTTCACGTCGTCCGGCGGAACGGTCCGCAGCACGTCGGCGAGCATCTCCCGCTCGCTCCCCTCGATCGCCTCCGGGTCCCGCGCCACGAGGGCCAGCACGAGCGCGTGCTCGATCAGGCCGCCGGCGCCCGACGCGATCCGGGCGAGCAGTCGACGGCTCGCCGCCGCCCGCCCCTCGCGCCGGGCGAGGTCCGCCGCGAGCGCGTCGAACGTCTCCGTCTCCCGCCCGAGCCGCGCGCCGGTCAACGTGCGCAGCCGACGCCAGGTCTCGTCCCGACCGAACTCGTGCGCCAGGAGGACGTCGATCGTGCGCGTCCGCTCCTCCTCCTCGGCGTCCTCGTCCTCGTTCCCGTCGTCGCCCTCGGCCGTGACCCACTCCGGCAGGCCGCCGCGGCTCCACTCCCGCTCGGCCGGCTCGTCCTCCTCGTCGTCGTCCTCCGGCCAGAACGGCGGGACGAAGCCGCCTCCCATCCTCTGCACGACGCCGCCGACGACGACGTACCGCACGATCCCCCGCCCGCTCGCGTCGCCGCGCCAGAGCCGCCGGAAGGTCCGTCTCGCCGTCTCCACGTCGCCCGCGTCGACCGCCTCCTTCAGCGCTTCGATCGTCGCCGGCGCGAGCTTCCGCTCCCGCGCCGCCTCGGCCTCCTCGGCGTCCTTCTCCTTCGTCTCGGCGTCGTCCGACTCCTCCGCCTCCAGCGCGGCGAGCGCCCGGATCGGATGGCGCAGCACCGTCCACCCGCGCACGAGCCTCCCGCGATCCCGCTCGCGCTGGCGTTCGTCCTCCTCGACCTCGACGATCCGCTCCAGCACGTCGAGCGCCTCCGCCGCGCGGCCCGCGCGATTCAACGCCCCGTCGAGACGTCGCAGGAGCGTCTCGTCGTCCGGGTGCTCCTCGAGCGCCGCCCGGATCGCGGCGACCGCCTCGTCCGGGGTGCCGGCCGCTCCGGTCACGTCGAGCCGCGCCCCCGTCAACTCCGGCGAGCCCCCGGCGGCGGCGATCACCTCGTCGACGACCTCGAGGAATCGATCGGACGACTCCGGGAGGAACCGCGCGTACAGCCGCCCGAGCGCGCTGCGGGCCTGCCAGTCCCGGCGGTCCTCCGCGCTCGCCTCCAGCGCCTCCCGGAACGCCTCGAGCGCCGCGGGGAGCGCCTCCTCTGGGCTCGTCCGCCGCGCCTCGAGGTTCGCCGCCCAGAGCGTGAGGGAGAGGTGTTCGAGGCCGTGCTCGAGCGCGGCGTCGAGCAGCCGTCCCGCCAGCGACGGGTCGTCCCCGGACTCGGCGAGCGAGAGGAGGCGGTACCGGAGGAAGTCGTCCGCGTCGGCCTCCTCGAGCGCCGCGACGAACGACTCGACCAGGAGGTCCTCGAACGCCGGCCCGACGTCGCCGTCGAGCTCGCCCGCCACGTTCAGCACGAAGCTCGCCCGCTGCGTCTTCGCGACCTTCGACCAGACGGTCCGCAGCACCCGCGTCCGGTCCTCGGGCGGGATCATCTCGAACATCAGCCCCGCGCCCCACGGCGAGCCCGAGAACCGCTCGACGAGGAGGTCGGTCACCTCGGCCGGCTCGAGCAGCGGGCGTTCGAACTTCCGCTGCAGCGCGGGGAGGATCCGGACGACGTCCTTCACCTTCTCCTTCAGCCGCTCGTCGAGGAGGAGCGTGACGACCGACTGCGCCAGCGTCCACTCGAGCTCGTCGTCGAGGACCCGGCCGCAGCGGTCGAGCACGTTCTCCACGACCCACGACCGGCTCCCGCCCGGTCCGTGGTGGACGGCGCCGTGGATCCACTGCCGCCCGTACGCGAGCATCAGGTCCGGGTCGTTCAGGATCGCCGCCGCGCCGAAGAGCGTCTCGAGCGCGGGGAGGCTCTTCTCGTCGACGCTCGAGAAGTCGGCGCGACGGAGCAGCGACTTCGCGTCGGCGGCCCTCCCCTCCACGAGCGCCGGCAGGACGAGCCCCTCGACCTCGCGCACCGGGAGCGTCCCCGCGCCCTCGTCGACGCCGCCGGCGCCGGTCAGGACGCGCACGCGGCGCCGTTCCTCCTCCGGACGGCCGCTCCCGTCGATCAGCCCCCGCGCCGAGCGGACGAGCCCCCACGCCATCCGCTCGCGGACCAGCCGCTCGAGCAGCTCGTCGTCGTCCGGGAACTCCCGCAGCAGCTTCGCGTCGAGCGCGTCCGCCTCCGGCGCGCGCCCGAACGCGAACGCGACGCCACGGAACACCTCGACCGTCTCCGCGAGCCGGGGGTGCCGATCGAGCTTCGCGCCGTCCTCGCGCTCGACCGCGAGCTCCTCCTCGACCCGCGCCCGCTCGCGTTCGAGCAACGCGCCGACCGCCGGCCCCGGCGTCGTCGTCGCCAGCAGACCGGTCGTCACCCGCGCCGCGTGGCTCTCCCAGTCGTCGACGTTCCTCGAGAAGTTCGAGCGCCGGCGATCCTCCTCGTCGTCCCCCTTCGCGATCGATCGCGGCCGGCGGCGGAGGAGGAGGTCGAGCGCCCGCGAGAACATCGGCCGCGCGACCTCGTCCCGCCCGAGCCGTTCGTGAAGCTCGGCGACCTTCGCGATCAGGCCGACGTCCGTCGGGCGGGCGACCAACGACCGCTCGACGACCCGCAGCGCGTCCCGGACGTAGCGCGCCTCCTCGAACGCCTGCGCGACCTCGGCCCGGAACGCCGCCGGGTCCGGG
>JAUIEL010000132.1 GCA_030428825.1 bacterium | reverse complement strand
CCGTCGCCGTCGAAGTCGGCCTCCTCGTCGCCGGCGAGGTAGTCCGCCTTGAACTGGCTCTTGTCCGCGTCGTCGACGTCGCCGTCGAGGTCGTAGTCCGCCGCGTGGTACGTCTTGAAGTCGCACTCGGCGTTGCCGCGCTGCGAGTCCGGGCTTCCGGACGGGGCGTACGCCTGCGCCTCGGCGCTCCCGTCCAGCGTGTACGTCCCGGCGTCGATCCAGCCGGTCCGGACGATCGTGGTCCATCCGCCGTAGCTGCCGTCGACCTGGAACTCGGTGCCGGCCGCGCCGGAGAGGCGCACGGACGACGTGTTGTAGCCGTAGCTCGTGTCGGCGTGGGCGTACACGATGTAGCGGAGCTTCTCGGTCGTGGTGAAGGTCACCTCGTAGTCGCCGCGGCCGAGCGCGTCGGACTGGAAGAGGTTGCCGTAGGCGTCGGCCCAGACGTCGAGCGTGAAGTAGAGCGAGTCGGGGTCGATCTGGGACTCCTGGTACGCCTGGCCGCGACCGACGTGGCTGCCGTACCACTCGTAGAGGTCGGCGTCGACGGAGTCGATCCACTCTCCGGACGTGGCGGCCGTCGACGCGGAGTCGGACGTCCCGTTGTTGAACTCGTAGTCGAAGCCGAACGCCTGGGCGTACAGCGAGCGGTCGGCGTCGGTGACGTTCAGGTTCTGGGCGCCGGCGACGGGCGCGAGCGCGAGGAGGACGAGGGAGCTGCGGAGCATCGGTTCTCTCTTTCCCGGTCTTCTGGGGTTCTGAAGGGACGCGGATTCGACGTTCGGTCGGTGAAGGAGGGTCCGGTGATCTCGTGGAGTTCCGTTGAAGACGGCGCGTCGGGGGCGAGGCCTCCGGAACCGCGCCGGCCGATCGGACGGACGACCTCCGACACGGACCGCTCGAACCGCCCGCCGGACGGGGGCCGCGGCGCGGCACGTGATTCGCCTGAGTGTCGGCGCTCGGCGCGTCCTCCGCCCGCGCGGAGCCGCCCCGGACAAGGAGTGCCCGGGGCGCAGGAGAGGATCGCTCGCACGTTCGCGTGTCGGATCGATCCCGACGGAGAAGGAACCCAACCCCATGTCGTCCCCGCTCCCCTCCGTTTCGAGGCATCCGGCGGCCGTCCTCGCCGTCTCGATCCTGGTCCTCGCGCTCGCCCCCCCGGCGTCTCCGGCGGACGTCCACTGGACCTCCGTCGCCGCCGTCCCCGACGCGGCGGCTCCGGCCCCCGCGTTGCCGGTGGCGTTCGTCTTCGGCGGGATCGCGACCGACTTCGTGTTCGATCCGCCTGCGCGTTTCGACGAGCGTGACGACGGCGGCGCCACGCTCACGGGCCGCCTCCGGAGCGAGTCCCAGCCGTCGCTCGCCCTCGGCCTCCACCTCCAGCTCTCCGGCCGCGTCGGCCCGGGCGACGCCGGCCATCCTCCCGCGGGCAGCCCGAAGCTCGAGCTCCTTCCGGCCGCGTACGCCGACCAGGGCGGCCCGATCGACCCGGCGTCGTGGCGGTACTACCCGGTCGGCACCGGCCTCCTCGTCGGTCTCGACGGGCTGCAGGGCGCGCTCGTCCAGATCGCGCTCCACGGCGCCCCGTTCCAGTGCGGCGTCGGCGCCAGCGGCCGGAACGTCCGGCTCGGCGCCTCCGGTTGGATCACCGGTCAGACGCTGCAGCAGCCGACGTCCGGGCCCAGCCTGCCGCAGTTCGTGAACGGCGACGGCACGATCGACCTCGTCGACGACGACCGGCCGTGCGTGCGCGAGGCGCCGTCCGACCCGGTCGCCGGGGGCGTCGACGGCGGCCACGCGTTCATCTTCGTCGGCCTCGGCAAGTTCCAGTTCTCGTCGCCGCCGACCTGGACCGAGCGTCCGGACGGCACCGGATCGCTGCGCGGCTCGATCGTCGCGGAGGCGCCGGCGGGCCGGGGCTTCGAGGTCGCGCTCGACTTCTCGGGCCGCCTCGACCTCGGCGACGTCGGCTTCCCGCCGTTCGGCAGCCCGAAGGAGGAGCTCGCCGCCGGCATGTACGTCGAGAACGGCGGGTCGGTCGACACGCTGACGTGGCGGTACTACCCCGTCGTCGTCGGCGTCCTGGAGGGGACCGGCGACCTCGCCGGGGCGCTCGTCGCCGTCGAGCGGATCGGCCCCGCGATGCAGGCGGGCGTCGGCGCGAACGGCAAGAACCTCGCGAACGGCGCGTCGACCTGGCTGAAGATGACGATGCTCCGCCAGCCGACCTCCGGGCCGAGCCTGCCGGTGACGTTCGGCGGCGACATGAACGTCGACCTCGACGACGAGTGCGAGGAGTGCGTGGAGGAGGCCGGCCCCGACCGGTACGGCGTCGGCGGCCTGAACGCCCTCGTCCTGCCGGGCATCGGCGTCGACTTCATGTTCACCACGCCGGCGCTCTTCCGCGAGAGGAGCGACGGGACCGGTTCGATCGAGGGCGTCGTCGCGCGTCTGTCGGCGCCGCAGGAGTCGTTCCACGTCGAGCTGACCCTCTCCGGCCGCGTCGACCCCGGCGACCCGACGTATCCGCCGGCGATGAGCCCGAAGAAGCTCCTCCTGCCGTCCGCGTACGTCGAGAACGGCGGCCCGGTCGACCCGTCGACCTGGCGCTACTACGAGGTCGCCCGCGCGTGGCTCACCGGCCTCGGCGCGTACGACGGCGCGCTGCTCCGCCTGCGGGAGACCGGTCCGGCGTTCCAGGTCGGGCTCGGCGCGAACGGCAAGAACACGTTCCTCGGCGCCTCGGGCTGGTTCGTGGCCGAGACCCTCGCGCAGCCGCACGTCGGCCCCGCGTTCCCGACGCAGTTCGTCGGCGACGGGAACTTCGACCTCAGCACCGACTGTCCGACGGTCGGCGAGGTCGCGCGGAGCGTCGTCGTCGGCGCGGGCTGCCCGGGGACCGGGAACGCGGTGCCGGAGCTCCGCCTGCTCGGCACGCCCGCCTCGGGCGACCCGGTGATCCTCCGGGTCCGGGACGGTCGCGGCGGCGCCATGGGCCTCTTCCTCCTCGGCGTGCCGGGCGAGGTCCGCGTCGAGGGCGTCTGCATGATCCACGTCGCGATCCCCGCGGCGGTCGTGCCGTTCGTCCTCTCGGGCCCGGTCGGAGAGGTCGGCGCCGGCGAGCTGAACGTGTCGGCCGTCGTGCCGCCGGTCGCCGCGCTGGTCGAGGTGGGGGTCCAGGCGGTCGTCGGCGACCCCGTGGGGTTCGGCGGGATGGCCGTGTCGAACGGCCTTCGGGTCTTCGTGACCCGCTGACCGCTCGGTCGGACGCGGAGGCGTGAACCCTCGAACGAGGGGTGGCCTTCGCGTCCGGTCCCCCCTTCGAGGGTCGGCCGGTGGTATCCTCGTCGCCCCATCGAGGCCGGCCGTCCTCTCCGGCCGAAGGAGGTGCAGGATGACGAAGGCGATCCTCCTCGCGGTCGCGCTCGGCGGCGCGGCGGCCACGGCGGCCGGCCAGCAGGTCCTGTACGGCGTCGGGAGCAGCGTCGGGGACGGCTCGTCGAACCTCTATCGGATCGCGTCGTACGGCAGCGCGCCGACCGCGATCGACCTCGGCGAGACCGGGATCGTCCTGTCGGACGTCGCCGTCCACCCGGTCACCGGCAAGCTGTACGCCCTCGACCTCGTGACCGGGAACACGCTGTACGAGGTGAACCCGACGACGGCCGCGGTGACGTCGATCGGGCCGACCGGCCTGCCGACCTGGATCAACGCGCTCGAGTTCGACGCCGCCGGGACGCTCTACGGCTGGGGCGACACGAACGGCGACCTCTCGGTCATCGACGTGAACACCGGCGCCGCGACGACGATCGGGAGCGTCGGGTACCTCTCCGCCGGAGACCTCGCGTGCGACCTCGACGGCACGCTCTGGGGGGCGTCGACGTCCGGCCTCGTCCGGATCGACCCGCTGACCGGGGCCGGCACGCTGGTCGGTTCGTTCGGGGTGAGCTTCGTCTACGGCATCGAGGTCGACGTCGACGGCGAGCTGTACGGCTTCGTCGGCGGGATCGTGTCGGGGAAGAACGACGTCTACAAGATCAGCCGGACCACGGGACAGGCGACGTTCTTCGCGTCGGTCGCGAACGCGAGCATGCTCGGCGTGTACGGCGTGGCGTTCGCGCAGACCTGCGGGTTCACGCCGTACGGCATCGGCGCCGCGCCGGCGCAGACGATGTCGACGACCTGGCGACCCGGCGCGGCGCCGAACGTGCCGAACGGCGCGTTCCGGATCCAGGGCGGGACCGCGAACGGGGCCGCGCTCCTGCTCGTCGCCCTGAACCCGGCGTCGATCCCCGTCGGCGCGAACACGGTCCTCGTCGACCTGTCGCCCGGGCAGTTCTTCACCACCTCGGTGCCGTTCGGCCCGACCGGGAGCGTCGGGTTCCCGCTCAGCGCCGTCTACCCCGCGCTCGCCGCGGCGCCGCTGTACGTGCAGGCCCTCGATCTCGGGGCGACGACGACGTCGAACGGGTTGAGGATGCAGTTCTGCCCGTAGACGCGGCGAAGTCACGGGTCGCGCGTGCGCGGACGGCTCGGCCGAGGCGGGCGGCGTTGCCCGTCGGTCCCGCTCCCCGGTACCCGCGACCCGGCTTTCCGGCCGTCCGGTCACCCCCGACCCGGTTCCCCTCGCTCTCCCGTTCCCCGGCGTCCGGTCCCCGGTCCCCGGTCCCCCGGTCCTCCACTCCTCCGTTTCCGTTTCCGTTTCCTCCTCTCACTCGAACGGCCCCGCCGTCCGCCGCACGACCTCCCCGTCGGCCTTGGTCACCTGCACATGCATCCACTGCGCGCGCCCGCTCGGCAGCCCGAGATGCAACTGCAGCCACCCGATCCCCTTCCCCGCCGGAACCGTGAACCGTTTCGGGGAGGTCGCGTTCCGCTCCCGCGCGCCGGGACGCGGGGTCTCCTCGGTCGACGTGACGTGCGTCGGCGCGACGAGGGAGTCCCCTTCGTACGTGATCGGCGCGTCGGTTCCGTTCTCGAGCACGACGAGGGGGTAGGGGAGCCCCGGCCGCGGTCCCCTCACCGCGAGGCGCACCTCGCCGTCGCGTTCGACGTCCGCGAACAGCGGCGGCAGCACGATCGGCCGGGAGGTCGGTCGTCCCTCGCCGACGACGGTGACCCGGAACGGGGACGTCCGGACGATCGGCAGATCGCCCGGGTCGAAGACGAGCCGCCGGCGCGGCGGGAGCTCGTACGAACGGCGGGCGTGGCCGCACCGCTGGTTCAGCATCCGGTGCGAGGTCTCGTCGGCCGCGTTCCAGATCACGGCGGGCGACGTCCGCGGCCCTTCGACCGTCACGCCGAACGGCGTCGGGTTCACCAGCTCGAGGAGGAGCCGCGCGTCGGCCCCGTGCCGCGGATCGAGGTCGAGGACGCGGAGCTCGACCCGGTCGGACGGGTCGTCGTCGTCCGGTCGGGCGCCCACGGAGGCGCGCTCGCGACGATCGGCGGGCCGGCGCGGCGGGTTCGCGGCGGGGAGGACGTCGATCTCGACGGCGTCCCCGACGTGCTGATCCTGCGCGACTTCCAAGGGAACGTCGACCTCGTCTCGGGAGGTTCGGGGGCGACGATCCTGACGTTCGCGACCGGACCGGTCCCCGGCCAGCGGTTGGCGGCGATCGAGCTGCTCGACGACGTCGACGGGGACGGCGTTCCGGACCTCGCGGTGGGGGACTCGTGGTTCCAGTCGAACCTCGGACGCGTACGGGCGTTCTCCGGCGCCGGCGGCGGGCTCCTCTGGACGGCCCTCGGCGGCACGCCCGCCGGCCGCTTCGGGCAGGACCTCGTCCGGCGGAGCGACGCGAACGGCGACGGCGTGACCGACCTCCTCGCCAGCGCGAACGTCGACCTCGCCACCCCGAACCAGACCAGCAGCGTGAGCGCGCTGTCGGGCGCGTCCGGGGCGACGGTCTTCAAGGTGTTCAGCACCGACTCGTTCGACCAGTTCGGGGCGGCGATGGCGGAGGTCGGCGACGTGAACGGCGATTCGCGCCCCGACTTCGTGATCGGCGAACCGGCCGGGACGTGGAGCGGCTCGAACCAGGGGCTCGCGTACGTCTACTCGTCGCACTGCTGGGACGAGTTCGTCGACCTCCCGGGCTGCGTCGGGGCGACCGGCGTCCCTCCGACGCTCGACCTGGTCGGATGCCTGACGCCGGCCGGCGCGGGCGTCCTGCAGCTCACGGACGTCGCGGGCGGAGCGCCGGGGCTCTTGATCGTCGACACCACGTTCACGTCGAGCCAGACGATCGCGCCGGGCTGCCGCGCGTGGGTCGGTCTGACCGGACCGACGCTCCCGTTCGTGACGTTCGGACCGGCGACTCCCGGACTCGGCGTGTTCAGCGCGTACCTGCCGATGCCGCCGGCGTTCGCCGGCGGCGCGCTCGTCTTCCAGGCGTTCGTCGCCGACGCGACCGCCCCCCTCGGCTTCGTCGGGAGCAACGGGCTGCTGACGACTCCGAACTGACGGCGGCGGAGCGGACGGGGGGCCGGAAGGCGCATTCCCTCCCCACGCCTCAGAGGAGGTCGTGCGTCTTCTGCTCGACCTCCTCCGCGACGGCGCCGAGCGCGGCGTCGTCCAGGTCGAGCCGGCGGAGCGCCTCCGGGTCGACCCCGAGGTCGTCGAGGCCGCGGCGATCGGCGTCGGCGGCGAGGCGGTGCCCGAGGGCGCCGGCGACGTGCACGACGTCGCAGAGGCGCGCGAACTCGCTCGGATGCACCCCGGGGACGGCGTCGGGCGCGCGCACGGGGGCGACGCCGGGCTGGTGCTGGAGGCGGATCCCCTCCACGATCGTCGCCGGGAGGTCCCACTGGCGCGCCATCCGGGCGCCGATCTCGGCGTGGTGCACCGACAGGACCGCCTGTTCGGCGCGCCAGTCGAACGCGCCGTCCGGGTGGGCGCTCTCCTCGCGGAGGGCGTCGAGGACCTCGTCGCCGAGGAACGGGGCGAGGAGGATCTTCCCGATGTCGAGCAGCAGCGCGACCGTCGTCGTCTCCGGCGGGAGCACGCCTCTCGCGTGGCGGCCGATCAGCTCGGCGGAGGTCGAGGTGGTGACCGCGCGCTTCCAGAGATCGCCGGCGGCGAGGTCGTACGCCGGGAGCGGCTCCTTCAGCGCGCGCGACGTGGCGGCGGAGACCGCCAGCAGCAGCACCGGTCCGGAGCCGAGCCGCACGACCGCGCTCCGGACCGTGGCGATCGGCGAGCTCGCGGCGTACATCGCGGAGTTCGCGAGCTTCAGCAGCGTCGCCGTGAGGGCGGGGTCGCGCTCGATCACGTCCGTCACCGCGCCGACCTCGAACGTCGGGGCGCTGAGGAGCGACACGATCCGGGCGGAACTCTGCGGAAACGGCGCGAGCGTCCGCACGGACGCGACGAGCTCGTCGACATCGATCATCGTCGGCCTCCTCCCCTCGTGACCGAAGGGGCCTTCTCGCCGCCCCTCGACCCGGACGGCCGCCGCGGGGGCCGAGCACCGGACCCTCGACGGTAGCGAGCGGCACCCGGGCCGTCACCGCCGATCGAACGGTCTTCCCCTCCGATCGGCATCGGTGCTTCGTTTCTGCATCGGGCGTTCACCTCGGTTCGGCGTCCGCCGCGGCCGAACTCGGCTCAGTCGAGGCGATCGGCCCCGGCGCCGCCGTGCGTGCGCAGCCACCGGAGCGCGATCTCGCGCACCCGCGCGTCGCAATCCTCGAGGTCCAGGTCCGGGACGTAGTGCTGGTCGCCGGCGTCCTCCAGGTCCGCGACCGCGTGGGCGAGGAGCCAGAGCTCGTGGAGTTCGTCCGCCCGGTCCCGGTCGGGGTGTTCGTCGAAGAGGGCGGCGATCGTCCGGAGCGTGTCGAGCCGCTCGCGCCGGCCGCCGAGCATCTCCTCGAGCAGCTCGCGGACCCAGGATCGGATCGCCTCGTCGGGCGTCACCCGGTCGAGCCCGCGCTCGGCGAACGCTCGATCCGTCAGCTCCCGGATCTCGAAGTGATGGAACGGCGGGGACTCGGCGGCGAGTCGGCGGAGCGCGGGCGAGTCGTCCCCGTCGGCGAGCCGCGCGACCGCCCACGCGACCCATCGCCCGTCGGCCGTCCGCTCGAGCGCGCGGAGGGCGAGGAGTTCGGCCGTCGACGGGTCGGTCACCGGTCGCCTCCCGTCTGGACGGGGGGGGACGACCGCTCGAAGGTGGCCGGGAGGGGCCGCGTGAGGAGGTGCGGGGGCGTCGGCTGTCGCATCGGGTCGAACTCCCGGGGGGCGCGGCGGCGCGCGAGCGACGCATCGTACGACGGGACTCCTCGTTCGAGCCCGATCGTCCCGCGAGGAGCGACGCCGACCCGTCTGCTACCGTGGGTCGACCTCCCTCGCGAAGGAGCGTCCCCGTGCGCCGACCCCGCCGTCCCGTCCTCGCCCTGGCGTCCGTCCTGCTGGCGCCGCTCCCGTGCTGCGCCGGTGTCGCCGCGCCCCCGCGCCCGCGCGCCCCGCTCGAGCCGCCGGACGGACGCGTCCTGCATCTCGTCGGCCAGATCGGCCAGCCCGCGGAGGGCTCCGGATACGCGCGTCGCCTCGGCCCGGCCCTCGAGCCCGCGGGCGAGAACGTCTGGGTCGGCCTCGGCGACGTGCGCCCGTGGGACGCCGTCCTCTCGATGCTGGAGGGGAACCTCGACCGCCTCGCCCGCGAGGGGAAGCTCCTGAACCTGAGCCTCGGGTTCCGGATCGTCGGCGCCCGTCGGTTCGAGACCGGGATCGACCGGCGGGTCGCCGAGACCGACGAGTACGACGACGAGATCGACGCGCTCGCGGCCGTGCTCCGGCGTGGGGGCGTTCCGGTCCTGCTCCGGATCGGCGGCGAGGTGAACGGCGCGTGGAACGGCCACCACCCGACGTTCTTCCCGCGCGCGTACCGAAAGGTCGTCGACCGGCTCCGCGCCGCGGGCGTCGAGGACGTGGCGTTCGTCTGGTGCGTCGAGCCGCAGGGGGACTCCCGCATCTTCGAGACGGACGCGCGGGGGGCGACGCGGTGGTACCCGGGCGACGCGTACGTCGACTGGTTCGGGATCGATCTGTTCCGCGCCGAGACGTTCGAGCGGCGGGGGACCGTCACCGCCGAGCTGCTGGCCGAGGCGCGGCGCCGCGGGAAGCCGGTCCTCGTCGGCGAGACGACGCCGTTCGGTCACGTCGTCCCCGGGCCGGAGGACGACCCGGACGGTGCCCGTGCGGCCGCGATCTGGGAGGCGTGGTTCGAGCCGCTCGTCACGCTGCTCGACCGCCACCCGGAGATCAAGGCGGTCGCGCTGATGCCGATCGACTGGCGCCGGCTGAAGCGGTTCTCGAACTGGGGCGACGCGCGCGTGCACCGCAGCCCGCCCCTCCTCGATCGCTGGCGGACCGAGCTGGAGCGACCGCGCTGGGTCCACCGCGGCGAGTGGGCGCGCGTCGTGGCGCGGGAGCGGTGAGGGACGGGGCGCGACGCGGTACGCTGCTCCCTCGGTCGCTGGTCCGAGCCCGTCCGGGCCGGCCGCCCGTCCTCTTCGCTCGGCCCCGTTCCCCAGGTACCCCATCTCATGCGACGCGAGTCCTTCCTGTCCGACGACTGCCCGCCGATGGGCATCTACGAGACCCTCTACGCCTTCCGCGACCGCTTCGGGGAGTTCATGGGGTCCGAGGGGACGCACCCGTGGTCGCAGGGGTTCCCGCTGACCACGCAGCTGGAGGGGGGACCGCCGCTCCCGAGCCGCGTCGAGGTGACCTGGACGGACCGCTTCTACCCGAAGGCGTGGGGGCTCCCGGAGCTGCGGGAGGCGATCGCCGGGCACTACAACTCGTTCTACGGCTCCCGCATCGCGCCGGAGAACGTGATGGTGTTCGCCGGCGGCCGCCCCGGGATCTACACGGTCCTCGCGTTCCTGAAGAAGCACGTCGAGGTGCGCATCGGCAACGCCGAGTGGCCGGCGTACCTCGACATCCTGACGCAGACCGACACGAGCTGGCGGGTCGTGCCGTTCACCGAGGAGAACGGCTTCCATCCGCCCAACTCGGCCTACTTCGATCGGGCGGGCCTGAACCACAAGACCCACCTGTTCCCGGTCCTCTCCAACCCCGGCAACCCGACGGGGCACACCCGCCACGGGGCCGAGCTGGAGGAGCTGGTCGCGATGGCCGAGCGGCCGGGCAACGGCATCCTGCTCGACGAGGCGTACGAGATGTACCACCACTCGAAGGGGGTCAGCGGCATCCGGTACGTGAAGGACCTCGACGACAGCAACGTCTTCCTCGCGGGCGCCTGCACCAAGGGGCTGCAGAGCCCCGGCATCCGCATCGGCTGGATCGTCGCGAGCCGGAAGAACGTCGAGACGCTCTCGAACTACTCCAGCTTCGGCATGGGCGGCGTGAGCCACCCCTCGCAGCGTTACGCCGTCGAGCTCCTCGAGCCGGAGCGCGTCGCCCGGGCGCGCGACGCGGTGGACCGGCACTACGGCCGGCAGCGCGCCCGCTACGGCGAGGCGTTCGAGCGGATGGGGCTCGAGGTCTTCACCGGCGACGGGGGCTTCTACCACTGGATGAAGCTGCCGGACGGCCTGAACGCCGGCGAGCTGAACCGGCGCCTGTTCGCGCACGGCGCCGCGATCCTCGAGGGGAAGGACTGCGACATGGCGCGACCCCACGACAAGGACCCCGCCTACGTGTCGCCGTACGCGAACTGGTTCCGCTTCTCCTTCGGCCCCCTGCTCCCCGAGACGTTCGAGTCGGACGTCGCGCTCCTCGGACGGGTCCTGGACGAGTACCGGGCGGACGTCGCGGCCGGGAGGTCGGCGTAGGCACGCGGCGCCCGGGTGGCGGACCACGCACGCCGACCGCACATCGCTCCCCTCCGAAGGGGACGCGGACGCCCGCAGCGTACCGCCCGGAGGGTCGGGGCCCGTGACGATGGCGTGCATGGGTCTCGCCGCGCTCATCCTCCTCGCCCTCGGGTCCCTCGCCGGCCCGGCGACCGACGGCCGCTCGATCGGCCCCGTCCGGCTGTCGATCGCGGAGCTGCGGGCGAGCTGGCGCGGGGTGTCGGAGGCGCTGCGGGAGATCAACGGGCCGGAGGCGGCGACGCGCACCCTGGAGTCGCTCACCGCGCGGTTCGACGGCACGGAGACGGCGCTGGTCGTCGACGGGAGGTGGGTCGCTCCCGAGGGGCTCTCCGGTTCCTCCGGGAGCCTGTTCTACCGGTTCGAGGCGGACGGCGCGCCGGTGAGCCACGTCTGGTGGAACCTGAGCCACTCGACCCGCGTGCTCATGGCGACCGGTGCGACCGCCGAGTCGACGCGGCGGGGACTGGACGCGTGGACCTCGCGTCTCGCTTCGTACGAGCGCCGGTTCGGCGGCGATCACGCGTTCGGACCGATCTTCCTCCTCCTCGAAGGAGTGCTCCTGGTCGCGGCGCTCGGAGCGCTCGCCCTCGGCCGCCGCCGTCCCGGGATCGTCCTGCTGGTCGTCCTGTTCGCGGCGCCGATCCCCGTCGCGTTCCTCGAGCTCGCGTGGGTCGATCGCCTCCTGCCGGGGTTCCGGGTGACGGCGCCGTGACGCGCGTCGTCGGGTCGACACGATGATGCGCGCACGCCACCGATGGTTCGGGTTCGCGGCGCTCCTGTTCGGGGCCGTCGTGGCGGCGATCGCGATGCGTGGGGAGCCGTTCGATCCCGAGGCCTGGCAGCGAGGGGGCGGGCGCGAGCGGAACGGGATGCTCGACGACCTGCGCCGGTCGCACGAGCTGGTCGGGATGACGCGGGACGAGGTGCGGGCGCTGCTGGGGGAGGCGGACCTCGGGAGCCTGTACCTGACCGACGACCCGTTCGACGGCTACGACATCCTCCGGGTCCGGTTCGACGCGCGGGGCATCTGCTGCGAGGCCAAGTTCCCCGACACGCGTCCGTGGCCGGTCGAGTACGCCGAGCACGTCGTCCGGCTCCTCCTCCGTTGACGCGCCGGGAGGAGGGCGGACATCGGGAGCGATCCGCTGCCGGCGGGGCGCCGCGGCGGTGACCGGCCCGTGACGTGGCTGATCGACCGAAGCGGCGACCATCGGGGGATGGGCCTGACCACGACGGATCTCCTTCGCGGCTGGAGCGTGTCGCAGGGCGTCGTCCCGTTCTTCGGGCTGCGGGGAGCGAGGGGCCGGGCGGGCGCCGTGATCGCCGCGGCGATCCCGTTCGGCGTCGCCGTGGGTCGGCTCGGGGAGCCCGCGCGGACGGGGCGACGGTCGTGATTCGACGCTCGCCGAGGTCGTGGA
>JAUIEL010000880.1 GCA_030428825.1 bacterium | reverse complement strand
CCCGTGCCGCTTCTCGGCCGACCAGGCCCGCAGCATCTCGAAGAACGCGTCGTCGCCGAGCAGCACCCGGAGCCGGTGGAGGACGAGCGCCCCCCGGACGTAGACGTTCAGTCCGAACAGGTCGTGGACCGGCGGCGTCGCCGGCGGGCCGACCCCGAGGGCGCGGGCCTGGGCGTGCTGCTCGCGCACCGCGTCGTCGTACGCCTCGCGCCCGCCGTCGCGCTCCTCGGCGAGCCACATCGCGAACATCGCGAACCCCTCGGCGAGCCAGATGTCCTCCCACTCGCGGACGGTGACCGAGTTCCCGAACCACTGGTGCGCGAGCTCGTGGACGATGACGTCCTCGCGGAACGCCACCGACGCGTACGTCGGCAGCGTCTGCGTCTCGAGCGCGCCGGGGAACGGCACCTCGGCGACGACGGCCCCGCAGGTCGAGAACGGGTACGGCCCGAACCGTTCGGCCAGCCACGGCAACACCTCGGCGGTGAACGCGATCCGGTCGGCGTAGTCGTCCGCCGTCCCTTCGGGGAGGTAGTGGACGAGCGGGACGCCGTCGTCGGTCTCCCCCTCCACGACGTCGAACACCCCGATCGCGAGCGTCGCCAGGTACGTCGCCATCGGCTCGTCCACCTCGAACCGGAACGTCCGCGCGCCGTCCTCCCGTTCGTCGACGCCGACGCGCCGTCCGTTCGCCGCCGCCGTGGACTCCGCCGGGACGGTGACCGCGAAGGTGAAGAGCGCCTTGTCGCTCGGGTGGTCGTTGCACGGGAACCACGACGCCGCGCCCTCCGGCTCGGAGAGGACGTACGACTCGTCCCCGAACGTCATCCACCCGATCGGCAGCGGGAAGGCGCGGGAGCGGATCGGCCGCGGCGACCCCGCGTACTCGACCGCGACCTCGAACCGCGCGCCGCGCGCGATCGGCCGGGCCGGCGTGACGGTCAGCTCGCGCCCGCTCCGTCGCCACTCCGCCGACGCGCCGTCGACGGTGACGGAGGCGATCTCGAGCGTCCCGAACTCGAGGTTCAGGGCGGAGAGCGCGTGGGTCGCGGTCGCGGTGATCCGACACGCCGCCTCGATCTCGGCGGCGTCCGGATCGACCTCGAGGACGAGGTCGTACCGCTCGACGTCGTACCCCCCGTTGCCGAGCCCGGGGAAGAGCGGGTCCCCGGCCCCCTCCGCGCCGGGCCGCGGGGGCGCGGGCTCTCCCTGGAGGAGCGGGAGGAGGAGCGAGAGGAGGAGGGCGGATCCGTTCATGCCGGGAGGATACCCGCCTTCGATCGGCGTCGACGCGTCCCTCCTCCGCGTGAGGAGGAGCGTCCCATGTCCGAGCCCGCGCGCCCTCGACCGGCCGACCCCGCGCCGGATCACGACCTCCCGATCGCCCTCCCCCGAGCCGCGCCGTCCCGGCCGCGCCGTCGCCCGCGCGGGGATCCGGGGTGAACCGCGGAGATCCACCGGGTCGCGGGGGTCGCGCGCCCGGTCGGCGGCGGAGCGCGCTACGATTCTCCGGCAACCGTCCACCGGAGCGGCGACACTCACCCCGTGACCCGATCGACCCGAGGAACCGAGGATCTCGACCTGGTCCGGCGCTTCCTCGGCGGCGACCGCGCCGCCGAGGACGAGTTCGTCGAGCGGATGCGCTGCGTCCCCCGGATCCTGGCGAACCGGAACCGCCGGGCGGGAGGGGCGCTCGGGCCCGACGACCTCCGCGAGCTCGGCCAGGACGTCCTGGCGCTGGTGCTGGAGAAGCTCCCGACGTTCCTCGGGGAGGCGAGTCTCGAGACGTGGGTCTGGCACTTCTGCTCGCTGTCGTTCCTGAACCGCGTCCGTCGCGTGCGGCGGCGCGGGACGGTCGGCGACCCCGCGGAGGCGGAGGAGGCGGTGGACCGTTCGACGTCGGGTTCGGAGGATCGGCTCGATCCGCTCGACGTCGGCGTGATCCACGAGGCGCTCGATCGCCTGCCGGCGGCGGAGGCGGAGGTGATCCGGGCGAGGCACTTCGGCGAGATGACGCTCGAGGAGTCCGCGATGAGGATCGGCGCGTCGACGAACACGGTGAAGTCCCGGTACTACCGCGGCCTCGAACGGATGCGCGCGGCCCTCGCCCGTCGCTTCGAGGGGAGGGGCGGATGAACGAACGACCCGACGAACCGCGGAGCGAGGCGGTC
>JAUIEL010000131.1 GCA_030428825.1 bacterium | reverse complement strand
GGCCGCGCTCCGCCGCGAGGTCGTGCACGAACGCCCGGTCGGTCGGTCCGTGCACCCTCCCCCCGTTCTCCGCCGCGGCCGCCGCGAGCAGCTCCTCGCGGCTCCGGAGCGATCGGTACTCCGGCGCGTAGTCGATCGCGGCCACCGCCGTCGAGCGGACGCCCTCGCCCCGCACCCGCACCAGGTACGTCCCCGGCTCGGCGACCGGCACCCGCGCGCGATACCGCCCCGCCTCGACCTGCCGCGGCACGAACCGGACCGGCTCTCCGTCGCCCGCGAGCGCGACCCCCTCCAGCGCGAGGTCGAGGATCGGCCGGCCGTCGCCGTCCTGCGCGTCGAGCACGACGTCGAGCTCGAGGCCGTCCGTCGTCACCTCCAACGCGTGGTCGTCCGTCTCCGCGGTGAGGACCGTCGACCGGACGATCTGCGCCCAGAACGGCGCGAACCGCTCCCAGGAGAGCCACTCCCCGGCCCACCGCGAGCCGGCGTCCGACGTGAACGCGACGACGCGCCCGAGCCCCCGGTACCACGCCGCGAGCAGCGGGTCTCCCTCCTCGTCGTCCGCCAGGAGGATCGTCTCCGCCCCCTCGCGCGGCGACGTGACGACGTACCCTCGGAGGGTCGGGAACCGATCGACTCCCGTCAGCAGCGCCGAGCCCGGGAGCGCGACGAGCGGCACGAACGGCTCCTCCTTGATCGCCGAGCGGCGCAGCGTCGCCGCCTCCTTCAGCATCAGCCGCGGGAGCTGGGAGAGGTCCCCGCGGCTCGGGAAGAGCTGCTTGAACCGGCCGCCGCCGACCCGCGCGATCTCCTGCATCGTGCCGACCGACCCCGGCCCGTGCGGCTCGATGCAGACCGTCGAGATGGTGACCCGATCCGCGACCAGCCGGCCGAGCAGTCCCGGGTCCGGGATCTGCGGATCGCCGTCGCTGATCACGACGACGTGCTTCACCGCCGCGTCGCTCCGCGCGAGCGACTGCTCGGCGAGGACGAAGCAGCGGTGGAAGCTCGGCATGTCGCCGACGAACACCGAGTCGATCAGCGCGCCCATGCGCGCGCCGCTCCCGACCGGGGAGAGGTCGAACAGCCACCGCTCCCCGCCCGTCCCGTCGTAGTAGACGACCCCCGCCTCGTCGGTCGGATGCAGGCCGCGCAGCGCCGACTTGCAGATCCGCGCCGCCCACGTGTTCCCGCTGTCGAACTCGATCGAGTGCAGCACGATCACCAGCGCCCCCTTCGGGAGCGACTTCCGGTTCCGGACGTCGAGGTCGACCGGGAGGAGCTCCTCGAGCGGCGTCCCCTTCGCGCCGCCGGGCCCGAACGCGCGCGCCCCCCCGACCACGACCAGCCCGACGCCGAGCTCGACGACCGCGTGGCGGAGCGCGGCGAGCTGGGCCGGATCGAGGTCGTACGCCGGGACGCCGTCCAGGACGACCGCGTCGACGTCGACGTACCCCGCCGGGTGGCGCGGCATCTCGTTCGGCCGCGCCCCCTCGACCGCGAGATCGAGGTCGCCGAGCGCCGGACGGAGCCGCTCTTCCGAGCCCGCCGGCGCGACCACGAGGACGCGCGCGCCCGCTCCGACCAGGACGCCGGCGCGCGCGACGTCGTTCGCCGGGCTCCCGTCCCGTTCGGCCCGCACACGCGCCTCGTACGCCCGGTAACCCGGCGCCGACGGGACGGTCGAGAAGCGGAAGACGTTCGTCCCCGGGTCGAGCTCGACCGGGATCGGATCGCCGACCGGCACGCCGTCCTCGAGCAGCGTCACCTCGGCCGGGGTCCGGACCTGCGCCGAGACGACGAACCGGAGCTGCAGCGGCTCCTCGACCCGGCCGCGCGGCGCCGCGAACAACCCCTCGGCCAGGACCTCCTCCTCGAACCGGTACGCGATCGGGCGGACGTCGAGCCGCACCCCCGCCGCCTTCAGCGCCCGCGCCGCCTGGCGGACGTCCCCCCGCGTCTGGTTCCCGTCGCTCACCAGCACGGCCCGCCGCGCCGCGCCGGACGGGAACGTCCGCTCGGCCAGCTCCAACCCGCGGGCGAGGTCGCTCTGCGCGCGGTGGACGCGGCTCTCGAGATGGTCGAGCCGGGGGACGACGCGCGCGTCGCCGGTGACCGCCCGCGTCGCGCCGAACGGGACCTCGACCGACGCTCGCTCGCCGAACACGATCAGCGACGCGTCGTCCCCGGGCGGCATCTCCTCGATCTCGCGCTCGATCCGCGCCAGCGCCCGGTCGCGCGCGGCGAGCGGGACGCTCTCGGAGACGTCGACGACGAACGCGACCGCCAGGGCGTCGACCCGGTCGACGTGGCTCGGACGCGCCAGCGCGAGCACGAGGAGGGCGAGGACGAGCGTCCGGAGGACGAGCGCCGCGACCTGGCGCCCGCCCCGCCGCGGCGCGAACCGCCGCACCGCGAAGACGACGAGGGGGATCGGCAGGAGGAGCCAGAGGGCGCCGGGGTCGCCGAGCTCGATCGCGCCCACTACTTCCCGTCCGACTCGGACGTCGCGCGGAGCGACTCGAAGTAGCGACGGACGTACGGCCGCGACGACGGCGGCAGGAGGTCCTTCCCGAGGCTCTCCTCCGCGTCGGCGGCGGCCCGGCGGAGCGCGGCGTCGAACGAGAGCTTCGCCTCGTTCGGGTTCGGGATGCCGCGGAACGGGATCTTCGGGCCGAGGTCGCCGGTCGGGTCGAGACGGCCGCGGACGGGCGTGCTCTCCTCGCCGCGCCCGTCGTCCGGGCCCTTCCGCGCCGCGCCTCCCTGGCCGAGCCCGTCGTTCGGCCCCATCTCCCCCCGGCCGCCCTGACGTCCGGAGGCGGCCATGCGGCGGAGCAGCGACGCGGCCCGCGAGGCGCCGGGCGACGACCCGAGGCCGCCGAGCCCGCCCCGGCACTCGCCGAGCCGGCACGCGAGCGCCTCGAGCCCCTCCATCTCCCGCAGCATCTCCATCAGCTCGGCGAACTCCTCGTCGCTCATCGCGGCCAACCGCTCGAGCATCTCCTCGAGCGCCGCGAGCTCTTCGGACGTCAGGAGCCGCCCCTCGCTCGCCTCGCCCCCCTCCCCGGGGAGCCGGTCGAGCCGGCGGAGCTCTTCCAGCAGCTCGCCGAGCCGTTCGCTCGCCTCCTGCGCCAGCGACCGGTACCGCTCCGCGTCGCGCCGGGCGAGCTCGTCGCGCAGCCGTTCGAACGCGTCCCGCATCTCCTCGGTCCGGTCCATCAGGTCCCGGACCCGCCTCCGCTCCTCGAGGCCGAGCGTCCGCTCGCCGGGCGCCGCGCCCGGCTCGCCGAGCTGCTCGAGGTCGTCCCGGAGCGCGTCGAGGTCGGTCGAGAGCCCCTCCGGGTCGAGGATCGACAGCTCCCGCGCGAGCTCCTCCAGCGCGCCGGTCGGCGAGGCCGCGCCGAGCACCTCGCCCGGGTCGTCGCGCGACGCCTCGAGGAGGTCCTTCTTCGCCTTCTCCAGCGCGTCGCCGACGTTCGCGAGCCGGACCATCGAGTCGCGCTTCGTCGGGGCGTCCCGCTCGAGGCGCTCCGCCTCCTCTCGCACCTTCCGCGCCGCGCGCCGCGCCTTCTCCAGCGCCGCCCGCTCCGCCGCCCGCTCGATCTCGGCCGCCGCCTTCTCGAGCCGGCGAGCCGCCTCGCGCACCTCCTGCTTCTCCTTCAGCGCGACCGCCGGGTCGACCTCCGTCCCGTCGGACGCGCCGCCGAACCCGCCGAGCACCGGCAAGGCGGGCGCGACGAGCGCCACCGCCGCGAGCACGGCCGTCGCCACGAGCGCCGGGCGGCCCGACGGGAGCGGGAACGCCTCGCGCAGCCGGTCCGGGCCGACGTCGTCGAGCGCCCGCTCCGCCTGTCCGGAGACGATCGACGCGACGCCGGCCGCGTCGTCCGGTCGCTCCTCGAGGTAGCGCGCCGTCGAGACGCGTTCGGAGAGACCGAGCCGGACGTCGAGCTCGACCGCCGCCCGCTGCCGCGCCGCCCCCTTCGAGCGCCCGCGCAGGAGGACGACCAGGTGGACCGCGACCCCGACGACCATCGGAAGGACGAGCGCGAGGGCGAGCGCCCCCCCGCGTCCGACGGCGCCGAGCCGTCCGAGGAGCGCCGCCGCCACCAACGCGACGCCGACGACGCCCGCGGCGCCGACGACCGCGCGGACCGCCGCCTTCCCCGCCCGCGCGTGGCGGAGCCGTTCCTCGGCGAAGCGGACCGCGTGCTCGACGTTCATCGCTCCCTCGACTCCGCCTCGCCCCGCGCGCGACGGGCCGGAGCGCGGCGGAGACGCCTTCGTTCCGGCCGGAGACGACGCGGCCGGGACAGGAGACGGTACAGCATCGCCGGATCGCCCGCGCGACGCCGGCCGGCCCGGATCGGCGACTCGACGGCGGTTCCCGCTCCGCCCTCCGTTCGGTACGGTCTCGTCACGCGCCGGGCCCGCGACCTCCCCACGTCGACGGGCCCGCGAACCGGGAAGATCCCATGTCTCGACTCTCCGTTCCGCTCTCCGCGGCGACGCTCCTCGCGTCTCTGTCGGGCCCCTCGACGGCGTTCGCCCAGACCGTCCTGCACGAGATCCCCCCGTCGGTCACCGACTCGTGCCTGGGCGAACTCGTCCGCGCCGCCGGCGACGTCGACGGGGACGGCACCCCCGACGCCCTGCTCCTCGAGCGGCTGGCGCGGCAGGTGCTGGTCGTCTCCGGGAGGACCGGCGGCACTCTGCAGGTCCTCACCGAACCGAGCACACCCCTCTTCGCCCTGTCGTGCGACACGGCCGGGGACGTCGACGGCGACGGCCACGCCGACGTCCTCGTCGGAGGGCACTCCGCCTTCGACTGGGGCTACTATCAGGTCCGCTCCGGACTCGACGGCTCGATCCTCCGCTGGATCTCCGGCACGGCCGGCTTCGACTTCTTCGGGTCGACCGTCGCCACGGTCGGCGACGTCGATCTCGACGGCTTCGTCGACCACGCCGCCGGGGCGTACTCCTCGGATCTCGGCGGATCGAACGCCGGTCTGATCGAGGTCCGATCCGGCGCGACCGGTCAGCTCCTCCACGGCCTGACCGGGTCGAAGGTCCAGGCCCTGCTCGGCCGAGAGCTCGCGGGCGGGGACTTCGACGGCGACGGGCGCGCCGACGTGCTGTCGGTCGAGGCGCCGCCGGCCACGCTCGCCGAGGTCGTCGCGTTCGCCGGCCTCGACGGCGCCCCGATCCTCAAGATGACGGCTCCGTCGCCGACCGGCGGGTTCGGCACGTCCCTCTCCGGCGTCGGCGACTTCGACCACGACGGTCACGACGAGGTGGCGGTCGGCGCCCCGACGGAGACGGTCGGAACCGACGCGCAGGCCGGCGTCGCCCGCGTCTTCTCCGGGAAGACCGGCTCCCTCCTGTTCGCCCTCGCCGGTGGACCGTCGGAGACCTTCGGCACGTCGGTGGCCGCGCACCCGGACCTCGACGGGGACGGCACGGACGAGGTCCTGGTCGGAGCGGCCGTCGACACCGGACTGATCTCCGCGCCGGGGGCGGTCCACGTCGCGTCGGGCGCGACGGGCCAGGTCCTGCTGACGGTCGCCGGCGCCGTCGCCGGAGAGGAGTTCGGCTTCTCCGTCGCCTCGCTCGGCGACGTGGACGGGGACGCGCGAGCCGACATCGTCGCCGGCGCCCCGATCGACTGCGCGGGGGTCGGCGTCGCGCGGATCGTGTCGCTCGCCACCGGCCCGTTCCAGAACTACGGCCACGGCTGCCCGGCCGCCTCGGGAGGGATCCCCACGATGCGCGCCACCGGGACGACCGGTCCGGCCGGAACGATCCGACTCTGGATCGAACACGGCACTCCCCTCGCGACGGCGGTCTGCCTGTTCGGAGTGACCTCGGTCGACCTGCCTCTCTTCGGCGAGTGCCACCTCCTGGTCGGAGGGCTCCTGCCGATCGCCCCGATCGTGTCGCTGTCGCCGGTCGGTGAGGCGCAGCTCGATCTCACGGTCCCGAGCGGCCTCCCGACCTTCACGTTGCGCACGCAGACGTTCGTGGGCGACGTCGGCCACCCCCTGGGGTTCCACGTCTCCAACGGCGTCGCGATCGAGATGCCCTGAGTCGAGGCCCCGACGTGCTCGTTCGACCGCGGCGGCCACGATCTACCGATCCCCGCCGTCGCGGATCGAGGCGTACGCCGAAGGGATCACCGACCGGCGCAGGCTCACCACGAGGAGTACGTACAGGAGGAGATACAGCAGCGTGAAGATTCGCAGGGCGCGCCCGTCCGAGCCGATCGGGCCGTCCAGCCACCAGAACGCCGTCGTCGCGACCATCAGCGGGTGCCAGCCGAGCAGGATCGCCGCCGCCATCCCGCCGCCGCCCTGCACGACGAACAGGAGGAACACCGGCGCGACGACCAGGATGACGATCCCCCAGCCGAAGACCCGGACCAGCGCCTTCGGCGTGCTCGGCGCGGAGAGTCCGATGCGGAGCGCGACGCCGGTGATCGCCTCGAGGACGAGCCAGGCGATCGCGAGTCCGATCAGGAGCTGCGGAAGACCCTCGACCCCCTCGCGCCCCGCGCAGAGCGTGGCCGCGACCGCGTGGATCGCCGCCAGGAACCACCACCCCCGCCACGCCCGGCCGGCCGCGGCGATCTTCGCGCGCGCGATCTCGGCGCTCCCGAGCGGCGTCGCGTGGAGGACGTCGAGCGTGTTCGCCTCCTCGTCGCGCCGGAACGCGGTCGCCCCCTCGATCGCGGCGAGGAACGCGGCGTGGATGAGGGCGAGCACCGCCGTCAGGGCGTTCCCCGGGACCCCCGAGCCGGCGACCGCCCACCAGACGAGGTTCAGGAGCTCGATCCCGGCGAGCGTCGCCAAGAACCGCTTCTGGCGGCGGCGGAGTCCCGGCCGCCGCTCCTCGAGCCAGCGCAGGGGATCGGCGTCGATCGCCCGGGCGGACGCGGACGCCGGCACCGGCATCTCGGCGCGCGTCCCGTCCGGACGCGCCACCGGGATCGTCCGGCCCGGCCGCTTCACCGGCTTCGGATCGCGCCGCACGCGCGCGATCGCGCCGCGCAGCGCGAGCGCGGTGACGACGGCGGAGAAGACGCCGTACCCGATCGCGGGGTCGGCCCCGCCGAAGGCGGCGGTTCGCGCGCCGGTCCCGAGCGCCAGGAAGGGATTGACGCACGAGCCGATCCAGACGAGCTGATCGAACGTCCACGGCGCGACGCGTCCCGTGGCCATCACCACCCCGAAGAACGACCAGCCGATGAGCGGGAGGATGCAGAAGAGCGCCGTCGACGCGTAGGCGACCCGGCTGGCCGGCCCGAGCTCCGTGCGCGACGCGCTGGTGAAGAGCGCCACCGCGCCCGTCCACGCGACCGTGGCGATCACCACCGCCCCCCCGCGCAGGAGTTGCCCCGGGGAGATCCCGCCGAACAGGAGCGCCAGCGCCGGCAGGGAGAGCGCCGCGATCACCGTGAGCGTCACCAGGCCGACCCGGCTCAGGTACTTCCCGAGCACGAGCTGCCGCGCGGAGAGCGGCGTCGAGCGGAGCACCTCGAGGCGGTTCCGCCGCCGCTCCTGCGGGACGACGTGGGCGAGCATCCCCGGCGTCACGCAGAGCGCCGCGAGGAGCGTCGCGAACATCGTCGAGTTGTGGATCGTCACGCCGACGAAGTCGCCCGGGAGCCCGCTCATGCGCCAGGCGATGCCGACGAACAGCACGAACGGGAACAGGAAGACGGCCATGCGGACGAGGAAGAACCTCCGCGTCCGCGCGAAGCCGAAGAACTCGCGATCGAGGATCGCCCTCACCGGTCCCTCACGACACGAGCCCCTTGGTCATCCGGATGAACGCCTCCTCCAGCCCGACCTGCTCCTCCGCGAACCGCTCGACCTTGTACCCGCGTCCGATCAGCTCGGCGCAGAGGCGATGGACGTCGGCGTACCCCGCCCGGAACCGGACGAGGAGCGTCTCCCGCTCGTCCCCCTCGCGGACCGCGTCGACGTACTCGAACGACCGCACGGTCTCGGAGAGGTCGCCGAACGACCGCCCGGCCTCCGGTTCGGCGAGCGCGCGGACCTGGAAGACCCTCCCCTCGTCGGCGCCCCCGTTCGCCCCGACCCCGACCCCGCGGATCGGCCCCGAGTAGACGAGCGCCCCCTTCTCGATGATCGCGACCTCGTCGCACATCGCCGCGAGTTCGGAGAGGATGTGGCTCGAGATGAGCAGCGTCTTGCCGAGGCGACGGAGCGCGACGACGAGCTCCTTGAACTCGACGCGCGCGCGGGGGTCGAGCCCGGCCGCGGGCTCGTCGAGGAGGAGGACCTTCGGGTCGTGCAGGAGGACGCGCGCGAGGTGGAGGCGCTGGGACATCCCGCGCGAGAGGTTCCCGCAGAGCGCGTCCGCCTTCGTGTCGAGCCCGGTCAGGTCGAGCGACTCGGTGACCGCCTTCTCCGCGTCGTTCCCGCGGATCCCGTAGACCGCGGCGAAGAACCGGAGGTACTCGTGCACCATCATCTCCTCGTACAGGCCGCAGACGTCCGGCATGTACCCGATGAGACGTCGGATCAGGGCCCGGTCCCTCGTGAGCGACCGCCCGTCGATCACCGCGTCGCCGCGCGAGGGGCGGAGGATCGTCGCCAACATCTTCAGCGTCGTCGACTTCCCGGCGCCGTTCGGCCCGATGAACCCGACCGCCGACCCCTCGGGGACGGTGAACGACACGTCGGCGACGGCGACCGTCTTCCCGAAGCTGCGCGAGAGTCCCTGCAGCTCGACCATCGGTCCGCTCATCGTCGCGCCCTCCTCGGCGTCGTCGTGCACACGTCGGCCCGGTTCATCGCGGCTCCTCCGGTCGTTCGATGGCGCGCCGGATCAGCACGTCCGTGAAACCCGCCGGCGCCGCGGCGAGCTGTTCCTCGAACGGCAAGGCGTCGGTCGTCGCGAGGAGGAGGACTTGGTCGCGCAGGTTCTCCTGACCGACGAACCACGGCAGCGCGTACGGCGAGTTCTTCGCGGTCAACCGCGTCGGTCCGGCCCGCCGATCCTCCGGCGACAGGCGGAACAGGCTCGACAGGAACAGCGCGCTCCGGAGCGCCGAAGGGGTCGGATCGCCGTCCTCCCGACGCCCGAGCGACTCCCCCCCCTCCAGCAGCGACCACGCGGACATGTCGAACGAGCGGGACGTCGGGAAGATCGGCCCCTCCGAGCGCGCGGCGAGCGAAGTGATCCTGGCGCGACGCTCCTCTCCGGCCGGGACGTCCTCGAGGTTCATCGACCCGTCCCCGGTGACGAGGATCACGTTCCGGAGCGCGGTCGGAAGTCCGTTCCGCACCCGAACCTCGACCCCGCCGTCCCTCGCCCGCGCGAGCGATCCGTCGACGGTCCCGAGCGGCCGGGCCGAGAACCGCTGCGCCGTCACCCGGAGGCTGTTGAACGGCATCTCGATCACCATCGGCTGCGCGCCGGGGCCGGTCCACTCCCAGGTGCAGGCGGAGACGTCGCGCGTCGCCGTGACGTTGCCGAACATGTCCCGCTCGAGCCCGCCGACGAACCCGCCGAACACCTGCCCGTCCGGCACGCCGGTCCGGTACGTCCCGCCGTACGGCGCGTAGATCCCGTGGAAGAGCCACCCCGACGCCTCCTCCGTCCCGTCCGGCGCCTCGCCGAGGTCGACGATCGCGATCCGGTTCACCTGCTCGTCGGGCGCGAAGATCAGGTACGTCGAACCGATGCTCGCCGCCGAGAAGAGCGCGGTGTAGCCGAGCAACGTCCACGGACTCCAGCGCAGGCGCCCGAGCCGCTTCAGCACCGCGTAGTCGATCGGCCCGATCAGGAGGACGAACACCAGCCCGAACAGGACGAACATCCCGAGCGGCGGGGTGAGGACGTTCTCGTTCTCGAGGATCCGCGCGAACGCCGCGCCGCCGAGCGCTCCGTGGACCGGACCGGACGGGAGCTCGACGTCCTCGATCGAACGGAACGCCAGCCGGCCGTCCGCGCCCGGACCGGCCGCGTGCTCGAAGGCGGCGAGGAAGACCCGAGGGTCGCCGAGGTCGTACCGGAGCGGGTCGAAGCGGGCGACCGACACCTCGCCGCGCCCGACCCGGTGACGGACGGCGGACGGGAGCGACCGGACCCAGTCCGCGCTCCGGGCCGAAGACCTCCGCCAGGGGCGACGGTCCTCCCGCTCCTCCGGCGTCTCGATCTCGATCACCGGGAACGCCCCGCCGAACGCCCCCTCGGCGAGGCCGGGAGGAGACGGGTACTCCCGCGTCGCGGCGTCGACCACCGGTCCCGGGAGGAACGCCGCGAGCCTCGCGTCCTCGAGCCGCTCCGGCCGCCCGGCCGACAGCACGACGAGCTCGCCTCCGAACCGGACGAACTCCCCGATCGCGCGGAGCTGGGCCGGGTCCGGAAGCCGCGACGGGTCGGGCTCGACCCAGACGATCCGCTCGACCCCGCCGTACGCGAGCCACGTGTCCGGGGCCCACTCCTCCGCCAGCGGGAGCGGACTCACGAGCGTCTTCTCCGCGGCGAGGCCGTGCGCGGCCGGCGCCGCGAGCGCCGACACGACCTGCCTCGCCCGCGCCCCGAGCACGAGGTGGATCGCGCCGTCCGCCGGCGGGGTCGTGAACGGGAGGTCGACCGCGCGGACCCCCTCGGCGACGCCGCGCTCCCCCGCCTCGCCGTCCCCCGTGACGACCCAATCCTGCTTCACCGGAGAGTCGATCCGGAGGACCGGCTCGTCGAAGAGGGGCGGGATCAGGAGCGTCGCCTGCCGCACCCCGCCGGGGGAGACCTCGAGGCGCCGCTCGATCGTCGAGCCGGCCGTGACCAGCGCGCTCCGGTCGACGACCACGAGCCGCGCCCGGAGCGGATCGGGCGAGCCGTTCTCGACGCGGAGCACGAGCGGCGCCGGCGCGCCGATCGGTCGTCGGCCCCCGAACCCGAACCGCGCCTCGACCGCGACCTCGGCCGGCGCCGGCGACGCGGCGAGGGCGAGCCCGAGCGCGGCGAGCATCTTCGTACGAGTCGCTCCCATCACTCCCTCGAAACGACGGTCGGCGCCGTCCATTCCAACCTTATTCGATCTCCGACGCGAAGGGACGGAACGGCGGCCGCCCGCAGGCGTTCGCCGCCGATCTCGACGTCCGCCCCGAGCCCCGCCGCCCCCCACGCGAGCGCCCGCACGACGCCCGTCGCCTCCCCCGCCTCGCCGCTCCCTCCCGGCAGCGGGACCGCCCGGACCCCGTCCGGACGCCAGGCGACCGCGAGCGACCCCGACGGCCAGACCCCGTCCCACGGGAGGCGCCCGAGCGCGCACCGGACGCCCCCCTCCTCCCGCGTCGCGTCGAGGAACCCTTCGAAGCCGAGCCGTTCGGCGACCGCCCGCGTCCCCGGTGCGCGCATCAGGCCGTCGGTCGGCCCCGCCGCCAGGACCGCCCCGTCCGCCAGGAGGAGGAGCGCGTCGGGGGCGTGGTCGAGGAGGTCGCCGAGATCGTGCGCCGCGACGACACCCGCCCGCCCCTCGGCCCGGAGCGTCTCCGCCACCGCGGCCGCCACGGAGCGCCGCGCGGAGACGTCGAGGTGCGCCCCCGGCTCGTCGAGCAGCAGGAGCGACCGTGGCGCGGCGAGGGCCCGGGCCAGCGCGACCCGCTTCCGCTCCCCGCCGGAGAGGCGGTCGACCGGCACTCCCGGGTCGCCGCGGAACCCGACCCGTTCGAGGTTCGCCGCCGCCGCCTCCGGGTCCCGCGCCGCCGCGGCGACGTTCGTCCGGGCGTCCGCGTGCCCGAACAGCCCGACCTCCTGCGACAGCAGCGCGACCCCGCGTCGCTCGGGCGCGACCGAGCGACCGACCGCCGCGACCTCCTCCCCCGCGATCTCCACCGTCCCCGCCTCGACCCCGACGAACCCCGCGACGACGTCGAGCAGCGTCGACTTCCCGGCGCCGGACGGACCGAGCACGCCGAGGATCGCGCCTTCGACGACCTCCACGTCGACGGGGCCGAGCCGGAAGGGGCCGGACCGAGCCCGCACCTCGGCGAGCCGGAGCGCCGGCGCGGCGCCGTCAGCGCGCGACATCGACGCCCCCGGACGCCTCGGCCGCGCGGCGACGACGCGCGACGAACGCGCGAGCCCCGACCGCCAGGAGGAGCGTCGCCGCGATCAGCGCCGCCTGCTGCAGCGCGATCGGCCGCGCCGCGTCGGCGACGAAGCCGTAGTGCAGCGCGTCGGCGGCGCGGAGCGCGAGCGTCTCCGTCTCCGGGACGGCGCACGCCGCGTACAGGTCGACC
>JAUIEL010000130.1 GCA_030428825.1 bacterium | reverse complement strand
CCCCGAGGGGACGTATCGGGTCGTCGCGGTCACCGACCTCGACCTCGACGGCGTCGGAGGCGAGGGGCACGACTACGCCGGGCTGGCGAGCCTCGCGGAGGCGGGAGCGGCGGCGATCGCGCTCCCCGACGGGGAGGCGCTGACCGGGGCGCAGATCGAGGTGCTCGCGAACGCGCCGTCGATCCTCCCCGGCGGGATCCCCCTCGTCCTCCCCGAGGGGCTCTGAGAGGGGGGACGGGGCCGGCTCAGGGCGCGTCGCCGGCCGGCTCGAGGTAGCCGCACCGGGCGAGCGCGTCGATCGCGTCGGACGCCTGCCGGCGCGGCAGGTCGATCGCGTCCGCGGCCTCGGCGACCGTGGTCGTGCCGTCGAGGCAGGAGACGAGCCGCCAGACCCAGTCGGGGATCCGGATCGGCGTCCCGAGGCGGGGGAGGAGATAGGTCGTCTCCGACGCCGGGAACGTCGGGACCTCCCGGCTGAGCGCGCGGTACGCCTCCCGACCGACGTCCCGGAGCTCGAACTCGCGGCGCTGCTCGACGGTCGCCGTCGCGTCGGAGAAGTGGTCGGCGAGCTCCTCGAGGTCGTACGGGAGGTCGGCGAGGCGGCAGCCGGGGGCGAGCGCGAGCCGCGCGTCGGGGGCCGGGCCGGGGGCGCCGTTCCGGGGGCGGGCGGACGCTTCGGCGGCGAGCCGCTTGAAGACGTCCCGCCCGTGCCGGTCGAACCAGAGGAGCGTGTGGGCGACCGAGACCGCGCCGGCGAACGGGTACGGCCGCCGCCCGTAGCGGGCGCAGAGGTCGTCGACGCGCCGCACGAGCTGCTCGACCTCGCGCGGGGCCTTCGTCGCGGAGCGCGGGACGAACCGGGCGCGCAGGCGGTAGTCGTCGCCCTCCGGGTAGAAGACCTCCGCGATGTCGTACGCCTCCGGCTCGCGGAAGACGCGCGAGCCCGCCTCGAGGTCGAACCGCTCGACGAAGAAGAGGTCGATGCGGTCGCGGCACTCGTCGATCAGGTCGAGGGTCGCGTGCGCCTCGGCGGCGGTCTCGGTCGGGAAGTCGACGAACGTCATCGCCTGGACCGCGACGCCCGCGCCGGCGAAGTTCTCGAACACCCTACGATTCGCGCTGGGGTCGGTCCCCTTCTCCATCAGCTCGAGGAGGCGCGGCGAGTCGGACTCGGTCCCGAACGCGGCCGCGACCAGTCCGGCGCGGCGGAGCGTCCGGCACCGCTCGGCGGAGAACGAGCGCTCGATCCGGAGGTCCGACGTGAACCGGACGTCGAGTCCGCGCGCGAGGATCCGCTCGGAGACGTCGAGGAGGTAGCGCGGGTCGATCAGGTCGCCGGCGAAGTAGAAGAACCGCGCGCCGTGTTCCCGCTCCAGCGCGGCGAGGTCGTCGACGAAGCGCGCCGGGTCGCGCTTCCGGTACGGCGCGGTCCCGTGGTCGGTCAGTCCGTAGTGGCAGAAGGCGCACTTCTCCCAGTAGCAGCCGCGGGTCGGCGCGACGTAGAGGAACGGCTCGGGGGAGAGGTATTCGTCGACCGGGAGGACGCCGTAGTCCGGCGCCGGCCACGCGTCGAGGGAGACGCTGGTCGGCCTCGACGTCCACCGGGCCTCGTCGCCGTCGAGCCGGACGACGTTGTCGAGCGCGCGCCAGTCCTCGCCGCGGTCGACGCGGTCGAGCAGCTCGGCCAGCGTCTCCTCCCCCTCGAACAGGACGATCGCGTCGAGGAACGGCGCGAGCCGCGCCAGCGCCGCGGGCTCGGAGCGGAGCACGAGCTGGGTGATCGCGGTCCCGCCGGCGATCACCGGGACGTCCGGCGCGCGCCGCTTCGCGTGGGCGCCGATCGCGAACGTCTGCTGGAGCTGCGCGTTGAACGTCGCGGAGAGCCCGATCACGTCGGGCCGCTCGCGGTCGAGCGCGGGGTCGAGGTGCGCCTCGTACGACGGGGCGAACGGGTTGCGGTCCGGGTGGGCGTCGCGGCGGATCTCGTCGGCGTCGCCGAGGAGGAACGGTCCGGCGTAGCGGGTGAAGCTCAGCTCCAGCGGGTCGTGGCGCGCGGCGACCAGCGCGAGGGCGCGCTCGAGGAGGTGGACGGCGTCGTCGTACGCCGCGGGGTCGAAGAAGCGCGCCGGGTCCCGCAGCGTCTCGACCGCGTCCTTTACGCCGGCGGCGACCTCCTCCGCGTCGTGGAGGGCGAGGGCGAGGCGGAGGTAGAGCCGCGCGTCGTCGTGGTCGAGACCGTCGCTCGGCAGGGCGTCGAAGCGCCGCCGCCCGATCTCCGCCGCCTCCCGCAGCCGGGACTCGGTCAGGAGGTCCCGCCAGCCGGCGAGGTTCAGGTCGACGGCGCACGGTCGATGGCCGCGCGAGCGACACGCCGCCGCGAGGTACGGGATCGAGAGGTACGGGCCGGTCGGGTCCGCCGTGGGCGGGTAGACGAACAGGATCGAAGCCAAGGACCGACCTCCGACCGTTACCGCGGCGTCTCGAGCGACACGACCAGCTCGACCGGCCGACCGTCCCGCAGGACGACCAGGACGGCCTCGTCGCCGTCGGCGAGCGCGGCGTCGAGCGCCTCCGAGAGCTCCTCCGCCGTCGAGACCTCGCGTCCCGCGAGCGAGGCGATCTCCTCGCCGGCGATCAGGCCCGCCCGCGCGGCCGGCCCGCCCTCGTCGACCGCGTCGACGCGCAGGCGCCCGCCGTCCGGGTGAAGGCTCAGACCGAGGCGCGGCAGCGGCACGGGATCGGGCGACGTCGGGGCGGGGGACGTCAGGAACTCCACCAGCGGCCGGAGATCCTCCTCCGACATCAGGACGGGGCGTCGGTACCCCGTCGCCCACTCGAGCGGGTCGCGGTCGCCGTCGGTCTCGCGGGCGGCCTCGATGTCGACGCGGGGTCGGGTCACGCCCTCCTCGGGGGGAGGGAGGTTCGCCAGCCCGGCGAGCCTCCCGTCGCCGAAGAAGACCGGCATCCCGAGCTGATGGAGCCCCGCCGCGGTGAGGGCCGGCCGCGCGAACGAGTCCTTCCCGGGGGCGAGCGTGAACGGCATGACGACCGCGCGGTCGCTCCGGTCGGGGGTCACGAGCGCCGCGAGCCCCAGGAGCTCGCCGCTGCGCGGGCGCGCGAGCCCTTCGAACGAGACCGGCGGCGGGAACGACTCGGGGAGGGCGGTCCCGGGCGCGGGGGCGAGGAGGAAGACGTTGATCGATCGGTCGTGCCGGCGGATCGTCGCCGGGACCTCGACGTCGCCGTCGAGCAGGAGGGTGTACCGGCGCTTGGGCGGATCGGTCAGGCCGGACGCCACGCCGAGCCGGATCCCGGCGTGGTCGGGGCGGCACGACGACGCGGAGATCAGGACGAGCGGGTCCGGCGCCACGACGAGCCCCCCGCACGTCCCCTCGAGGACCCACGGGCGGTCGATCTTCAGCCCGTCGACCCGGTGGATGACCGGCTGCAGCTCGATCCGGACCCGGACGACGTGGCGGGTCATCGCGCGCCCGGTCTCCAGCAGCGCCTCCTGCTGCTCGGGCGGCCACGGGCTCGTCCGGCCGCGACCGCCCTGCGCGCCCGCGTCGGAGGCGGCGACGAGCGCCAGGACGACCCCGACGAGCGCGGGGAGGGACGGGCAGGGCCTCGGACTCGGTTCGGGTCGGACGGCTGGCGACACGCGGGGCTCCCTGGGTCGGACGGGCGGTCCGCGTTCGGCGCGGCCGCCCCGTTCGAGTCGGCGTGGGGGGCTTCGGGAGAGAATAGCCGGTCGACCCCGCCGTCGTCAGCCGTCCAGGCGGAACGCCGCGTCCGGGAGGGCGCCGATTGACCACGACACGACGTCGGCGGCGGAGTGGACCTCCTCTCCGGAGTGGACCTCGATCCGGGTCGGGAGCCGGAGGCCGTCGAACGTCTCGAACCCGGAGTACGTCGTCTCCAGGTACTCCCGGCCGAACGGGGTCCAGGTGTTCCCCTCGGCGCCGACCAGGTCGCCGGTCTCCGGGTCGAAGTGGAGGACCCGCGCGTAGCCGGTCCAGTGGTGGACCCGGATCGACTCGACCTCGCGCCCGCGGAAGGTCGACGGTTCGAGCCGCTCGGTGGTGAGGTTCGGGTCGTCGAGGCCGACCATCCAGAACGACGTCTCGTCCATCGCGCGGTTCCGGAGCACGCGGGCGTCGGCCGCGTCGAGCCGGCTCGTGCGGCCGTCCATCGACTGCCACGCCGCGCGCCCGTCGAACACCTGCGTGATCTCGGGACCGATCCCGGCCAGCCGGAACGAGTGGCGGAGCTGGTTCGGCTCGCGGAACGAGAGGGTCGCCTCGTACGGGATGCCCCGGAGCTCTCCCCGTTCGGTCCGGACCGCGCCGCCGGCGCTCTCGTAGACGGAGCGCCCGCCGCGCCGCTCGAGCGCGTCGTCGAGGAGCGTCCGGGCGTCCGGAGCGCGGCAGCCGGCGGCGGCGAGCAGCGCGAGCGGGGCGAGGAGGAGGGGGAGGGTCGGGCGGACCATGGTCATCGGCTCCAGTCGGCGTGTCCCTCGGCGGCGAGGCGTCCGGTCAGCACCTCCGCCGCGGCGTCGAGAGACGCGCGGTCGGTGCCGAACACGTGGGTCGTACGGAGAGGTCGTGCCGCCGGGGGGACCGCGCCCGGCGGGCCGACGATCAGCAGCTCGGCGTCCGGCCGGCGCGCCACGGCGCGCTCGAGCCGCGCCCGCGCCTCGTCCGGGAGGCCGACGCGCCCCTTGTGGTCGCGGACGTCCGCGAGGACGACGACGAGCGGGAGGGCCGCCTCGTCCTCGTCGGCGAACTCCATGCCCGCGTGCCCGAGCCGCGCCCGCAGTCCGCCCGCCGCCTCGCCGTCCGCCGAGTCGTCGAGGAGCGAGAGGGCGACCCGCTCCCCGGCGAGCGCCGGCGGCGGGGCGGCCGCGCTCCGCACGACGGACCGTCTCGCGATCTCGCGCGCCAGTGCTGCGGTCTCTTCCCGCGAGGTCCGCGCGATCGGCGTCCGGACCGCCGGGCCGGCGACGCGGGACTCGATCCGGCGGACCGCCTCCTCGAGTCGGGCCCTCGGGAGTCGGCCCGACGTGACCGCGTCCCGGATCGCGCGCGCGGCGCGGTGCGGGTCGTCGGGGAGGAGCGGCACGTCGACCCCGGCGAGGAGCGCGCGGACGGCGGGCTCGGTCTCGGGACCGCCGGTCCGCGACGCGATCGCGCCCATGTCGAGCGCGTCGGTGAAGACGAGTCCGTCCGCGAACCCGAGCCCGGCGCGCAGACGGCCGGCGACGGTCGGCGGCGAGAGCGTCGACGGCACGCCGGGGGTCGGATCGAGCGCCGGGACGTGGAGGTGACCGACCATGATCGCGGGGAGGCCGGCCGCGATCGCCGCCCGGAACGGGACCTCCTCGACGCGGGCGAGCGCGTCCGCGTCCCGCTCGATCGTCGGCAGCGCGAGGTGCGAGTCGACGCGGGTGGCGCCGTGCCCGGGGTAGTGCTTCCCGACCGGGATCGCGCCCCCGGCGAGCGCGCCCTCGACCCACGCCGCCCCGAAACGCGCCACCTCCTCGGCCGTCGCCGCGAACGCCCGCGTCCCGACGATCGGGTTCTCCGGTTCGTCGGCCACGTCGAGGACCGGCGCGAAGACGACGGCGATGCCGCGGTCGAGCGCCTCGAGGGAGGTCGCGCGGCCGGCGGCCCGCGCGAGCGCGACGTCGCCGGTCGCGCCGATCGCCCACGGCGGGGGGAGGCGGACCGCGCCCGGGACCCGGTGGCCGACGCCGCGCTCGAAGTCGGCGCAGACGTACGGGAAGCGCCCCTCTCCGCGCGCGTCGGCGAGGTCGTCGAGCGCGGCGGGGAGGGTGTCGCGGAAGACGCAGAACCCGCCGGGGAGAGGGCGCGGGCCGCCGTCGCCGAAGTCGAGGCCGTCGCGCGCGAGCGGGTACCGCGGGCAGATCACCCGGGCGACGAGTTCCTCGAGGCGGCGGGCGGTCGACACGGTGCCGAGGCCTCCGGGGAGCGGCTCAGGCGACGCAGGGGTCCTTCTGGGTCGCCAGCGCCTCGTCGAGCGCTCCCAGGCCGGCCGTCGCCATCGCCCGCACCGCGGCGAGGAACGCCGCCGGGTCGTCCCCGGCCGGCGGCTCCGGCAGGGCGTCCGCCTTCGCCGCCGCGTCGTCGCCGGCGCGGCGGAGCGAGGCGCGCAGGTGCCGCGCGACGAGCGGGACCTTCTCGCTCGCGGCCGCCGGCGTCGTCGCGGCGGTCGCCTCGGCGTCGGCCGCGACGTGCGCCAGGAGCGCGGCGGCGAGGAGGAACGACGCACGAGCCCGCGCGAGCGGGCAGACGTCGTCGGGGCCCGCGCCGCGCGCGATCGAGCGGAGCATCAGGCCGCGGGCGACCGGCGCCGCGAGGGCCGAGAGGTCGAACGCGGACTGGAGGACGTCGACGCCGTGCGGGGCGAGGGTCCTCGTCGCGACCGCCTCGGGGAGGAGCGCATGGAGGAGGTCGATCGGGAACCCCTCGTCGCCGACGTCGTACCCGTCGTGCCGGTCGGGGGCGAACCGCGGCGCCCGCGCCCCGGCGATCAGGACGTCGCGCAGGAACGAGTCGATGGCGCCCGGACGCTCGGGGGAGGGGGACGCGACCGGGAGCTCCTTCAGCCGCTCCGCGAGGCGCTGCATGGCCCCTTCGGGATCGGGACCGCGCTCGATCGAACCGAGGTCGATGCAGAGGACGTCGGAGTCGCCCTTCGGCCGGTAGTCGGCGAGCTCGGCGGCCGGATCGGCCGAGTAGATCGCGGTCCGGTGCGCCCGGAGCGGCACGATCGCGAACGGCGGCGTGATGAGCGCCTGCTTCCACAGGTCGGCGTTCAGGCGGAGCTCGTCCGCGGTCTCGAACGGCGCGAAGAGGCGGAGCTCGGCCCCGAGCGCGGCGGTCGTGACCGGGAGGAGGCGGCGGCGGGAGGCGCCGTCGGCCAGGGCCTTCTTCTCCTGGGGATCGGAGAACGCGCGGAGGAGCCGCTCGTTCGTCAGGGAGACGAGGGCGGGGGATCCGACGGCGTTCACGAGCCGGGCCACGGCGGGGAGGATCCTCCCCGTGGACATCGGGAACGGGGCGGCGCCCTTCACCGTCTCGTCGGCGCCGGTCGTCCGCGCGGACTCGAGGAGCGGCCCGAAGGCGTCCTCGCCGTGGAACCACAGGGTGACGCGTCGCTTGGCCATGGTGACGTTCCTCGCGTGGTTCTTCGCCGGTGATCCCGAACCGCCCAGTTTCGCCGCGCGCGTCGTCGACGACAACGACAAAACGTGGATTCACCCGAGAACGCCGTTTCGGGCCGGGACAATCGGTCCGAAGGCGCTACGAACGGGGGGCGCGCCGCCCGAGACCGCCCCGAGGTGCAGATGTCCGACCCCTCCCGACCGCAGAACCGGCTCGCCGCCGAGTCGAGCCCGTACCTCCTCCAGCACGCCGGGAACCCGGTCGACTGGTACCCCTGGGGGGAGGAGGCGCTCGCGCGGGCGCGGGAGGAGGAGAAGCCGATCTTCCTCTCCGTCGGCTACTCGTCGTGCCACTGGTGCCACGTGATGGAGCGGGAGTCGTTCGAGAACCCGGAGATCGCCCGGTTCCTGAACGAGCGGTTCGTGTCGATCAAGGTCGACCGCGAGGAGCGCCCGGACCTCGACGACGTCTACATGAAGGCGGTCCAGGTCCAGACCGGCACCGGGGGATGGCCGATGTCGGTCTTCCTCCTCCCGGACCTCCGGCCGTTCTACGGCGGGACGTACTTCCCGCCGCACGACCGGTGGGGACGGCCGGGGTTCCTCTCCGTCCTCCACTCCCTCGACCGTCTGTTCCGCGAGCGGCGCGAGGAGCTCGAGAAGAACGCGGCCGAGGTGACCCGGCACGTCGCGCGCATGGCGGCGGGAGGCGCGGCCCAGGACGAGGTCGACGAGCGGCTCGTCGAGCGGGCGGTCTCCGCGCTGGCGGGGCAGTTCGACTCGGCCGACGGGGGATTCGGCGGGGCGCCGAAGTTCCCGCACCCGATGGACCTCGAGCTGCTCCTCCTCCGGCACGCGCGGGAAGGCCGCGACGACCTCCTCCACATGGCGGCGTTCACGCTGGAGAAGATGGCGCGCGGCGGGATGTACGACCAGGTCGGCGGCGGGTTCCACCGCTACTCGACCGACGACCGGTGGGTGATCCCGCACTTCGAGAAGATGCTGTACGACAACGCGCTGCTCGCGCCGGTCTACGCCGACGCGGCGGCGGTGACCGGGTCGCCCCTCCTGGCGCGCGTGGCGAGGGAGACGTGCGACTACGTCCTGCGCGAGATGACCGACCCCCGCGGCGGGTTCTTCTCCGCCACCGACGCCGACTCCGAGGGGGAGGAGGGGAAGTTCTTCGTCTGGACGCGCGAAGAGCTCGACGCGCGGCTCGGGCGCGACGCGTCGGCCGGGTTCGCCCGGTTCTTCGGCGTCGAGGAGGGGGGGAACTTCGAGGGGGGGACGTCCGCCCTCGTCCAGGTCGGCCCGGAGGAGGAGCGCGCGTCGTTCCGCGGGGCGCTCGAGACCCTCCGCGCCGCGCGCGCCGAGCGGCCGCCCCCGCTGCTCGACGACAAGGTCCTGACGGAGTGGAACGGGCTGATGATCTCCGGCCTCGTCCGGGCCGGCCGCCGGCTCGGCGAGCCGCGGTACGTCGCGGCGGCCGAGCGCGCCGCGACGTTCCTGCTCGACGAGATGGTGGACGGGGACCGTCTCCTCCGGACGTGGCGCGGCGGCGACGCGAGGATCGACGCGTTCCTCCCGGACCACGCGAACCTCGTGGCGGCGCTGCTCGACCTCGCCGGCGCGTCGGCGTCGCCGCGCTGGCTCGACGAGGCCCTCCGACTGCACGCGGCGGCGGTCCGGCGGTTCGCCGCGGACGACGGCGGCTTCTACCTGACCGCGGACGACCAGGAGGCGCCGCTCGGGCGGTCGCGCGACCCGTTCGACAACGCGGTCCCGTCCGGCAACTCGGTCATGGCGCTGAACCTCCTCCGCGTCGCGGAGCTGACCGGCGATCCGGAGGCGCACGAGCTCGCGCTCGGCACGGTCCGCTCGTTCACCGGGCTCATGCGGCAGGCGCCGATGGGGTTCGGGAGGATGCTGCAGGCGGTCGACCGGCTCGCGCGCCCGACGCCGACGGTCGTCGTCGTCGGCGCCCCGGCCGGGCCGGAGGTCGCCGCGCTCCTCGACGTCCTCGCCCGCTCCGACCGTCCGTGCGACGTCGTCCTGACGGACGGCGCGCGCGCCGCCGCCGCGGACGCGCCGGCGATCCTCCGGGAGCGGCCGGCCGTCGACGGCCACGCGACCGCCTACGTCTGCGCGGGCGGGACGTGCCAGGCGCCCGTCACCGACGCCGCCGCGCTCGAGGCGGCGGTCGCCCGCGTCGGCGGCGGATGAGCGACGCGGACCCGCGCGGTCCGAAATGGTAGAAGCGGGACGGCGCCCCGTCGCGCCGCCCGCTCGCCGCTCGTCGTCCCGTCCGGAGGCCGCCGATGTCCCTCGCGCTCCCGCTCGTTCTCCTCGCCGCGTTCCTCGCCGACGAGGCTCCGCCGACGACCCTCCTGCGGGACGTCCGGGTCGAGACCGGCCGCGGCGAGACGCTCGAGCGCGTCGACGTGCTGCTGCGGGACGGCGTCGTCGCGGCGATCGGGGAGGACCTCGCCGCGCCCTGGGACGCGCGGGTGGTCGAGGCGGAGGGGAAGCGGCTGGTGCCGGGGTTCCTCGACGCCTGGTCGGCCGGGTTCGCGTCGCGGTCGGACGGCGGGGCGTCGGACGACGGAGAGGCCGAGGCGGACGCGCCGACGGACGAAGGGGTCGCGTGGGGGATGCCGCCCGACCGGCGCGAGGGGCTCACCCCGGAGTTCCGCGCGGCGGACGCCCTCGACGACGATGCGGAGGCGGCGGAGAGGCTCCGGGCCGTCGGGTTCACCGCGGTCCTCGCCGTCCCCCCGAGCCGCGGGATCGGCGGCGTGTCGGCGCTCGTCGACCTCGGGGAGGGCGTCGCGGCCGAGCGCCTCCTGCGCGACGAGGTGTTCCTCCACCTGTCGCTCTCGGCGCGACGCGGGAGCTACCCGTCGACGCTGATGGGGCTCCTCGCGCACGACCGGCAGTTCTTCGCCGACGCGCTCCGGAACCGCGCCGAGTGGGAGCGGTACGAGCGACTCGGACGGACCGTCCGGCGCCCGCGTCTCGACCGGAGCTTCGCGGCGGTCCTCCCCGCGCTCGACGGCGAGCGGGCGGTCGTCGTCGAGGCCGACTCCGCGCGGCTGATCGGGACCGCGCTCGACCTCGCCGAGGCGCACGGCCTCGACCTGATCGTCGCCGGCGGCGGCGAGGCGCATCGCGTCGTCGATCGCCTGAAGGCGGCCGGCGCGCGCGTCCTCCTCGGCCTCGACCGGCCCGACCCGCCGGACGCCGACGATCGCGCGCGGCTGCCGCGTCGCGTGATCGAGGACCGGGAGGCGGCGCGCCGCGAGCGGCTCCGGACCGCGTCCGTCCTCGCCGCGGCGGGGGTGCCGTTCGCGTTCTGCTCGCGCGGCCTCGACGACCCGGGCGACGTGCCGGCGCGGGTGCGCGAGGTGATCGACGCGGGGCTCTCGCGCGAGGCGGCGCTCGAGGCGCTCACCGCCTCGCCGGCGCGGATGCTCGGCGTCGGCGACGTGCTCGGCACGGTGCGGGTCGGCGGCCAGGCGGACCTCGCGCTCTTCGGCGGCGACCCGTTCGAGGCGGGGGCGCGGGCGGAGCGGGTCTTCGTGCGGGGCGTGCCGATCGACGTGCCGGAGGCGGGGCCGGAAGGGAGGAGCGGCCGCGGCGGCCGGGACCGAGGCCGGCGGCCCGAGCGGCCCGAGCGGCCCGCGCGGGAGAACGAGGACGTGACCGCGGACGACGCTCCGGTCAGGGCGGCGCTCCCGACGGAGATCGACGCCGACCGCGTCGACCAGGTGCGGACCGGCGGCGACGTCGTCGTGCGGAACGCGACCGTCCACCCGGTGTCGGGCCCGGCGATCGACGGCGGGACGGTCGTGATCGAGGGGGGGAGGATCACGCGGGTCGCGGCGGCCGGCGAGCGGGTGACGCCGCCGGCGGGCGCGTTCGTGATCGACGCGACCGGTCTGCACGTCACGCCGGGGCTCGTCGACTGCCACTCGCACATCGCGAACTCCGGTGGGACGAACGAGGCGACCGACTCGATCACCTGCGAGGTGACGATCACGGACCAGATCGACGGCGACGACCCGGCGATCTTCCGCGCCGCGGCGGGGGGCTGCACCACCGCGAACATCCTGCACGGGAGCGCGAACGCGATCGGCGGGCGGAACGCGATCGTGAAGATGCGGTACCGGCGCCCGGCGAGCGAGCTGCTCGTGGCCGACGCGCCGCTCGGCGTGAAGTTCGCCCTCGGGGAGAATCCGAAGCGCTCGAACTCGACCCGCGGGGGGGACCGGTACCCGTCGACGCGGCTCGGCGTCGAGGCGACGATCCGGCGGGCGTTCGTCGAGGCGCGCGACCACGCGGCGGCGTGGGCGGCGTACCGGGCCGCCGCGGCGCGCGGCGAGGACGCCCGGCCGCCGCGCCGGGACCTCCGGCTCGAGACGCTCGCCGGCGTCCTCGACGGCACGGTCCGCGTCCACTCCCACTGCTACCGCGCCGACGAGATCCTCATGCTGATGCGGATCGCCGAGGAGTTCGGCTTCCGGGTCGCGACCTTCCAGCACGTCCTCGAGGGGTACAAGGTCGCCCCGGAGATGGCGGCGCACGGCGCGGCCGGGTCGACGTTCTCCGATTGGTGGGCGTACAAGGCGGAGGCGTACGACGCGATCCCGTACAACGCGGCGCTGATGCACCGCGCCGGCGTCTCCGTGTCGCTGAACTCCGACTCGTCGGAGCTGATGCGGCGGTTGAACGGCGAGGCGGCGAAGGCGGTGAAGTACGGCGGCGTCGATCCGCGCGAGGCGCTGGCGATGGTGACGCGGAACCCGGCCGAACAGCTCGGCGTCGGCCACCGGCTCGGGACGATCGAGGTCGGGAAGGACGGCGACCTCGCGATCTGGAACGGCGACCCGCTCTCGGTCTACTCCCGCTGCGAGTGGACGCTGATCGAGGGGGAGGTCGTCTTCCGCCGGCGGGGGCACCCGACCGCGCTGGACGCGCCGATCGCGCCGCCCCCGACCGAGGACGACGTCGAGGAGGCGCCGACGTTCGCCACCGCGCCGACGCCGCGCGCGCCGCGGCTCGCCGCCGGCGGCGAGCGGATCGCGCTGGTCGGGGGCCGCGTCTTCCCGGTCTCCTC
>JAUIEL010000879.1 GCA_030428825.1 bacterium | reverse complement strand
CAGGACGCGACGCTCACCACGGCGATCAACTCGCTCGGTGGCGGCCCCTCGACCCTGAACGCGCACGACGCCATCCAGGGGTTCACCCCGGGCTTCGACGCGGGTTCGGGTACGCGCACGATCTCGATCACCGGTACGGGTGGTACGGCCCTCGGGTCGGCCTCGATCGGTTCCGAGTTCCTCGCGTTCAACGTCTATGACGAGGACGGTGCGTCGAACCGCCTCGCGATCGCGAACATCCCGGGTTTCGACCCGACCGCGACCGCGACCGGTACCTGCAACAACCGTAACCCGAACTTCCTCGCGTTCCCGACGGGCGGCCCGGGTGGCCCGGTCCTGTTCGCCGGGATCCCGGAGATGCCGCGTTCGGTCGGTCAGATCGATACCCTCGCCAACATTCTGCTCGGCAACGGTATCTGGATCGCGTCGACCAACCACGGGACGATCGCGGGTGGTAACAACATCCCGTACTTCCCGACCGCGGCCCTCAACGGTGGTTCGAACGCCGGTGGTAACGTCGGTGGCTTCCCGCTGCCGATCCCGCCGTTCCCGACGCTGCCGGGCATCGAGCTGTTCTTCTGGAACTTCAACGTCGATCCGTCGAACAGCTTCCTCGATCCGGCCGCCGCGGGTGGCCACAAGCTGACGAACGGCTACCCGATCCTGTTCTTCCCGTAAGACACAGGAAGCCAGACTCAGCTTCGAGAAGGGAGTCGACTTCGGTCGGCTCCCTTTTCTCTTTGCATCGGCCCGCGAGCGACGGATACGACTCCACTCGATGAAGCCCGGCTGCCGATGAATCGAGGAGGAGGCGTCCGCGGTCCGACGCCGGTCCCAGCATGCAGAACCCCCCTCCCACTCCCAAGCTGACGCTCGTGCTCGGCGGCGGAGGCGTCCGCGGCCTCGCGCACCTCGGCGTCCTGGAGGTGCTCGAGGAGGAGGACCTCCCGATCGAGCGGATCGTCGGGACGAGCGCCGGCGCGATCATCGGCTCGATGTACGCCCGCCGCCCGGTCGCCGCGCCGCTGATCGCCCGGGTGCTCGAGTTCCTCTCCAGCTCCGCCTTCCGCCGCCTCAACCTGAAGTTCGAGCTCGAGGGGCGCAGCGCCGGCGCGCCGAGGACCTCCCTCCTCGACCGCATCCTGCACGGCCTCAAGCGGCAGCTCGCGATGGAGCTCCTCTTCCGCCGCCCGTCGATCTTCTCCGGCGACATCCTCCGCCGACTCGTCGGCGGCCTGGTCGGCGACGGTCACATCGACGAGACCGTGATCCCCCTCTTCATCACCGCGCTCGACCTGGTCGAAGGCGAGGAAGTCCTCCTCCGCGACGGAGACCTCCGCTCCGCCGTCGTCGCCAGCTCGTCCGTCCCCGGCTTCTTCCCCCCCGTCGAACGCGAGGGGAAGCTCCTCTCCGACGCCGGGCTGATCAACAACATGCCGGTCCAGATCGCCCGCGACCTCGGCGGCGAACACGTCGTCGGCGTCAGCCTGAACGCCTCCGTCGAACGGATCGAGGAGTTCCCGACCGGCATCGACGTGATCTTCCGGAGCGAGGAGATCGGCACCAAGCTCTTCAACGACCGCCGCAAGAAGGAAGCGGACATCGTGATCGAGCCTGCCCTCGGCGGCCTCTACTGGCTCGAGTTCCGCGACCCGGCGGCGGTCATCGAGGCGGGAGCGGTGGCGGCGAGGGAGAAGGTCGCGGAGATCCGAGAGAGACTGGAGGGGGGAAGCAGGGGAAGCAGGGGAGAGCAAGGGAGAGCAGGGGAGAGCAGGGGAGAGCCCGCTGACGCGGAGGGCTGAAGCGAGACGTCGGGTTCTGTCGGTTCCGGAAAGTCTGGCGGTGGGCGTTCCGGAAAGTCTGGCGCCTGGGAGAGGCTCCGCCCCCCGGACCGCCGCGCTCCGCTCCAGCCAGACCCAGGGGCTGGCTCCGCGCGGCTCCCCCCGGAGCCGGCTCGTGCGCTACCAGCGAAGTGTTACCCATGTATCCGGACACGGTGTTACCCATGTCCCCGGACGCACATCCCATGGGTCCTCACCGGACTCCCCCTTCCCTTCACCGGAATCGGGTAAGGAAGTCCGGAGCGGACGAGGCGGGGGACGAGACGGGGAGCTGTCTCCGAGAGCGACCCCGCAGCGCGACTCGAAACCGCGCGGAGACCAAGCCAGGCGCATCGCGCGAGG
>JAUIEL010000878.1 GCA_030428825.1 bacterium | reverse complement strand
GGTCACGCCCCGCTTGCCGGCCTTCACGGCTTCGGTCCAGACCGCGCGCATCTCCGTCTCGTCGCCGAACTCGGTCCCGGCGAACGCGACGATCACGTCGCCCGACTCGAACCCCGCGGCCTGGATCCAGGCCGCCGCGTCGTGGATGTAGACCGCGAGCCCGTTCCTGGCCGACACCTCGAACCGGACGTCGCGCTGCTCGGGGATCGAGACGACCATCGTGCCGTTCTGCTTCGACGACCCCCACCGCTGCAGCGTGTACTTCCCGGCCGCGAGCGCGTCGAGGACGACCGTCTCCTCGTCGAGCTGCCGATGGAGGTGGAAGCCGCCGTCGGCGCTCACCTGGAGGTGCCCCCCCGGCGCGTCGAACCGGACGGTGAGCGAGTAGAGCGGCGGGACCGCGATCGTCGTCACGTTCCGGCCGGGTCCGAGGCGGAGCTCCTGGGAGACGAGCGTCCGGTCGTTCCAGTACCCCCCGCGCCGGTCGCGGACCTTCAACTGCAGCACGTGCTCGCCGACCTCGACCGGGCCGAGCGACTCGGTCCCGTCGGCCGCGATCCCGCCGCCTCCCGACGAGTGGGCCCAGCCGCTCCGGTCGCCGCGCCGCTCGAGGTTCAAGCGGAGCATCCCTTCGAGCCCCGAGCCGACGTACCCCGCGACCGTGACGTCGAGGGTCGCCGGCTCGAGGAACGTCACGTCGAGCTCGCGCCGCCCCGCCGCCAGCTCGACCGTCTTCGTCCCGAGCTTCCGGCTCTGGATCATCAGATCGATCGACGTGTCGGCCGGGAAGGCGCCGTCCTCGAACAGCTTCCGGAGGCGCGCGTCGAACTCGACCGCGTACTCGCCCGGACCGCTCGGACTCGACTGGAGGTGCGACGAGTGCGAGCTGTTCCCGGTCTTCGCGACGTAGCTGAACGAGTTGACGCGCACCGCGTCGCCGAGGTGGTTGCGGACGCGGACCAGGAGCCCGGCCCGGGCGTCGGCCGCGGGGAGCTCGACCTCGACCGATTCGACGCCGTCCGCGACGTCGACGACCTCGTGGGCGATGGCCGGGGAGTTCCAGCCCTTCGCGATCCCGACCGCGTACCGGCCGGGTTTCAGGTCGAGGAACTCGAACTCGACGCGCCCCGAAGAGAGCCACGTCGACGTCTCCGCCCCCTCGAAGACCGCCGGATCGACCGCGCCGGTCGACGGGGCCGGCACGAGGAGGGCGCGGGCCTGGGTGAACGGGACGTCGTCCGGGACGACGACCCGGCCGCGGATGCCGCGCTGCCGCCGCAGCTCGAGGACGACGGGATCGGGCGCCCGGTCGGAGAGGACGTCGACCGTCTCCTCGTCGGAGACCATCTCCGGCAGGCCGAGCTTCCGGGAGAGCGGCTCGTCGACGAACGCCTTCAACGTCACCGTCCCGGGAGCGACCTTGAGCGTCCGCCGGTCGCGGCGCCAGAGGAGGTCCGTCGCCGCCCGCCCGCCGCGCCGGTCGACGGTCCGGCGCAGCCCGACCTTCTCGATCGCGCCGCCCCCCGGCAGGGTCACCGCGATCGGCAGCTCGACGACGGGGAGCGCCTTCCAGTTCAGCGTCGAGCCGGGGCGGATCGACCAGGACGACCCCGACCGCGGCTCGATCTGGAAGCCGGCGGCGTGCGCGCTCAGCCCGTACTTCCCGTCGACGAGCTCGTCGAACCGGTAGCGCCCGTCGGCGTCCGTCGTCGTCTCCCGCCGCGACGCCCGCTCCTCGTTCCACTCCTCGGTCGCCTCCTCGAGGACCTCCTCGAGCGACTTGTCGACCGGGACGTGCCCGACGTCGTCCTGGTCGCTGAGGTTTCGCTCGCTCGCCTTCCGCGCGCGCAGGACGACGCCGGCGACCGGCGCGCCGTCCTCGTCGCTCACCGTCCCCTCGATCACGCCGTCCCCGGCGCGCGGGACGGACGAGACCGATCGCTCCCGCTCGAGCGGGGCGACGGAGGCCGCCCGCTCCTCGGCGGCCGGCGCCGCGGGGAGCGGCGTCGCGCTCGCCGGGGCCCGGGGCGTCTCGCGATCCGCCGTCGCCGCGCGCTGCACGTCGACCCCGAGGTCGACGTCGAGCGCCTCCGCGCCCGGCTCGCCCGAGAACGTCACGAACCCGATCGCGAGACCGAGGAACGTCCCCGCCAGAAGCCCGATGGCCAGCCCGCCCTTCATGGCG
>JAUIEL010000877.1 GCA_030428825.1 bacterium | reverse complement strand
CGCTCGCGTTCGACACGATCTATCAGGAGGGGCAGCGCCGCTTCGTCGAGTCGCTGTCGGCGTACGCGCGCCAGTTCCTCGGCACGCTCGAGAAGCCGAAGGTCGACCACGTCGAGGGGCTCTCCCCGACGATCTCGATCGACCAGAAGACGGTCAACCGGAACCCCCGCTCGACCGTCGGCACGATCACCGAGATCCACGACCACCTCCGGCTGCTGTTCGCGCGGCTCGGGACGCCGCACTGCGTCGAGTGCGGGCGGACGCTCTCCGCCCAGACGAGGGACCAGATCGCGGACCGGCTGCTCGAGCGGGGCGCGGGGCGGCGGGTGCGGGTCCTCGCGCCGATCGTCCGCGGCCGGAAGGGGGAGTACCGGAAGGAGCTCGAGGCGCTCCGGCTGAAGGGGTTCGTCCGGGCGCGGGTCGACGGGGAGGAGGTCCGCCTCGACGAGCCGGAGTCGCTCCCCCGCCTCGCCCGGAACAAGAAGCACGACATCGAGGTCGTGGTCGACCGGCTGAAGCCGACGCCGGACAAGGCGGGGCGGCTCGCCGAGGCGGTCGAGACCGCGGCCCGGATGGCGGGCGGCGTGGTCGCGGCGACGATCGACGACGAGGAGGTGACGTTCTCGGCCAGCCTCTCGTGCCCCGACTGCGGCGTCGACTTCCCCGAGCTCGAGCCGCGTCTCTTCTCGTTCAACTCGCCGTACGGCGCGTGCGACGCGTGCGCGGGCCTGGGGGAGAGCCGTTCGTTCGACGTCGGCCTGATCGTCCCGCACGAGGAGAAGTCGATCCGCGAGGGGTGCTTCGCGACGATGACGAAGACCGGCTACCTCACGTACTCGCGGCTCGGGCCCGAGGCGCTGGAGGAGGTCGCCCGGTTCTTCGGGTTCACGCTCGACCAGCCGTGGAGGACGCTGACCAAGGCGCAGCAGGACGTCCTCCTCTACGGCTCGGGGAAGAAGAAGCTCCGCCTGAAGTGGGAGTACGAGACCGCCGGCGGGAAGAAGGTGAAGGGGGAGGACCTGAAGCCGATCCCCGGCCTGATCCCGACGATGGAGAACTTCTGGCGGATGACGAAGGCGTCGCACCTCGAGCGGTACATGACGCGCACGTCCTGCCCCGAGTGCGAGGGGACGCGGCTCGGCCCGGCGGCGCGGGCGGTGACGTTCCGCGAGCGGACGATCGACCGGCTGGAGGCGAGCACCGTCGAGGAGCTGAGGGACTGGTTCGAGGCGCTCGCGCTCTCCGACGCCGAGGCGCCGATCGGCGGCGAGGTCGTGAAGGAGATCCGGACCCGCCTCCGGTTCCTGGTCGACGTCGGCCTCGGCTACCTCCCGCTCGACCGCGGGGCGCGGACGCTCTCCGGCGGCGAGGCGCAGCGCGTGCGGCTCGCGACCCAGGTCGGCGCCGAGCTGCAGGGGGTCCTGTACGTGCTCGACGAGCCGTCGATCGGGCTGCACGCCCGCGACAACCAGAAGCTCCTCGGCACGCTGAAGGAGCTCCGGGACCGCGGCAACACGGTCGTCGTGGTCGAGCACGACAAGGACACGATGCTCGAGGCGGACTGGCTGGTCGACGTCGGGCCGGGGGCCGGGACCGAGGGGGGCGAGATCGTCGCCGTCGGGACGCCGGCCGAGGTGCTCGCGCACGAGTCGTCGATCACCGCGCGCTACCTCCGCGACGAGCTCCGGATCGAGATGCCGGCGAAGGCGCGCGCGGGGACCGGGGAGGTGCTCGCCATCCGCGGCGCGCGCCAGCACAACCTGAAGGACGTCGACGTCGAGATCCCGCTCGGCCGGTTCGTCGCCGTGACCGGGGTCTCCGGGTCGGGGAAGTCGACGCTGGTCGACAAGGTCCTGAAGCGCGCGCTCGCCCGGACGCTGCACGGCGCGCGGGCCCCGGTCGGCGAGCACGACGCGATCGAGGGGATCGAGCACGTCGACAAGGTCGTCGAGATCGACCAGGCCCCGATCGGGCGGACGCCGCGCTCGAACCCGGCGACCTACTCCGGCGCCTTCGACCACGTCCGCGACCTGTTCGCGATGCTGCCGGAGTCGAAGGCGCGCGGCTACAAGAAGGGGCGGTTCTCGTTCAACGTCTCCGGCGGGCGGTGCGAGGAGTGCGGCGGGGCGGGGGTCCAGGTCGTCGAGATGCAGTTCCTCGCCGACCTCGAGATCCCGTGCGACGGTTGCG